>SLFV01000322.1 GCA_007124075.1 Roseimaritima sp. | reverse complement strand
TCGCAACGCCAGCGTGGCCTTGCGGCAAGCGCCCGGGGTGCAGCAACTGATGTATTCCCGGTGGCAGTTCGAATCGGCGTGAAGCCTGGGCAGACCAAGCAAACGATGCCAATAACTGCGGTAGGGCAATGCCGACGGCCAGCAGCGCCGCGACCGCTAGTGGTTTCCCCGTCGCCAGGACGTTGCCAGGCCCGAGCCCAATCCTTGAGCGTTGCCTGAACTGCTGGAAAAACCAGCTACCCATCAGCAGCAACCCAATGTGAAACACGGTCTGCGGATCACCCCCCAGAATCGCCATCGCCCAAGCGGTGCCGGTTCCAATGATAAAGCGACCTCGGTTCGCAGGTGGCGCGGCACAGCGACGGTGCAGCCCAGAGCGACTTGAAAGGAGTCGCCATCCCCCTGCCAAACCCCAAGGCAACCAGGCTGCGCCGACCAGAAAAGGGGGATTGTTGGTTAAGGAAATGATCGGACAGGCGAAGGCGTATGCAACCGCCACCAGCGGGATGGCGGGGGGGCGCACCCTGGCCACGCGGGCTGCAAATGCGGCACCACCACCGGCCAGCAACAAATGGAGACAGAGGTACCAACCCATCGCGGTAGATGTCGGTATCGGCAACGCGAACAAAAGTCGAGGTGGGTAATAAAGTGCCGTAGTTGTTTCGCCCGCAACCGGAATGCCGGTATGATCCAAATCATTCCACAACGGCAGATGGCCATGCCGAAGTTCCTCCCCGAGGTATTGGTACAGTGGCGTGTAAAAATGACCAACGTCGCGAAAACAAAGTTGTTGACTGCGAAAAAGCACTCCCCAAAACAGAATCGCCAGACCAATGACTAGCCATGACCCAGTCCGGCGGGGCGAACCCGGCGCCCAAAGCGTCGGCAGCGTAAGACGTTTTAGACTCCGCATCGAGACCGTACCACGGCAGTTGGGATGGGATCAGGGATTAGTAAGATCAGGTGCTTAGAGGATCAGCATCGCATCGCCGTAACTGTAGAAGCGATATTCCCGCGCGATGGCCTCGTGGTAGGCCTGCATGATCGTTTCGCGTCCGGCAAAAGCACTGACCAGGACTAACAACGAACTTTTGGGTAAGTGAAAATTGGTCAGCAAACCATCGACGGCACTGAACTGGTAACCTGGGCGAATGAATAAGTCGCAGTCGCCCGCAAAAGCGCGGATCCTGTTCGAACCAACCGCAGCGGTCTCCAACGTCCGGACCGTCGTCGTGCCGACCGCAATCCGGCGCCCACCGCCGGCGGCAGCGTCATTGATCCGCTCCGCGGCGGACTCATCCAAACTGGCCCATTCAGAGTGCATTTTGTGTTCTGTTAGGTTGGTCACTTCGATCGGTCGAAAGGTACCGATGCCGACGTGCAAAGTCACTTCCGCGCGATCGATACCTGCTGTTTTCAATTGATCCAGCAACTGCTTTGTAAAATGCAGGCCTGCCGTTGGTGCGGCAACCGAACCATCATGGCGCGCGTATACAGTTTGGTAGGTCTGCGCGTCCTGATCAACCGTTAAACCATCGCGAATGTATGGAGGAATCGGCACGCGACCATGGTGCTGCAGGACTTGCAGGAACGACTGATTCGTCAGTGGTCGGACCAACAGGTTGTGGTCGGGGGTTCGTTCCACAACCTCCAGCCGAACGCCGTCCTGAGCGCGACGATCCGTTAGCGTGATTGTTTCTCCGGGCTGCAGGCGACCCCGGGTTTTACTAAGGATTTCCCAAATACCGCTGGGAGAATCCCTGCGTAGGAACAAGCCTTCCCAACGGCCCCCCGTGTTGGTCCGGCGGCCCAACAAACGCGCTGGTATGACGCGACTGTTATTGAAGACCAAAAGGTCATTCGAGTTCAAAATCTCCGGGAGATCACGAACATGAAAATGGTCGATACGGTTGGCCTGGCGGTGGAGCACCAACAGTCGGGCATCACTACGGACGGGCAACGGGAACTGCGCGATTCGTTCGCGCGGTAAATCGTATTCGTATGCGGCAAGATGATCGTCGTTCATGGGCCAAGTGTAAAAGTTCTATACGTTGCACGGTAGGCGTTTCTCTAACCATGCGTCAGCGACATCGGAACACTAGCTATTTCTTGTACCTATCTGCACCGGTCCCGCCCAGTGGTCATCGCTGGCAGATGCCGGGAGGGAGGGTGCAAATACCCGCCAGAGGAGAACGGTCCAGCTAGGCAATGCGTGTGCCGGGACAGAAAGGCAACACGGAGAGGTATCGCCCCCGCTTTGCTGAGCAGTCTGCTGAAAAAGGGGGGTGCCCCGTTACAGCAATCAGCTGGCTCGGGGTATAACTAAAGGGGCGATCCTCAACAGTTAGGACTCGTTCGGAAAATAGATGCCGCATTTCGTTTCTCCGTTCCTGCTCCGCGCCGCGGGAACAGGAAGGGGGGGGACGCGGGCGTTGCTCAATCAGCAGGCGGCTCATGTTTTCTCAGCCGATCCATCGACTTGCCGGAGTGCAGCAAAGACAAGATGTCGTTTTTAAACGCCACATTGATTCTGGGGTTCGTAGCTGCCGCATTGCCGATCGTGTTGCATTTAATTGCGCGTCGACAACCGCAGCGACAAGTCTTCCCCGCGATTCGGTTTTTGGCCAACCGTGTTGACGTCAATCGGTCTCGGCTGCGCGTTCGGCGTTGGCTGCTGCTGGCCTTTCGCGCCGGATTGATCGGCATGATCGCGATGGCGCTTGCCCAACCCTACGTCAACCAAGCGGCCTTTGGGCAATGGTTGACGTTAGCCATTTTGGTCGCGACCAGCGTTGGGCTACTGGCTTTAGCGGCTTGGGCAACGCTGCAAAAAGCGACAACTCGGTTGGTTCAAGGCCTTTTGCTGACCGGCGTGGTCTTGCTGCTGCTGTCCTTTTTCTGGGGTGCGACGTTGTGGGCATCCAGCGACCGGGTATCTGTTTCTGAAACTGCTCCGGCAGCGGTCGCCATCGTGATTGACAACTCCGCCCGTAGCGGTTTCGAGCTATCGGAGCGGACCAGCATCGAGATCATGCGTCAGGAGGCCTTATGGTTGCTGTCGCGTTACCCGCGTGATAGCCGAATCGGCATCCTGGATCGTTCCGCACGCCCTGCCGCATTTTCCGTGGATGCCAATGCAGCGATGCGGCTGATCGAGCGTGCGGGGCCGCTGGAAACGACCATCCCGCTTCCCGATCGGATTGCGGCGGCAGTTCGCCTGGTCCGATCCAGCGATCTGGAACGCCGAGCCGTTTTTGTCTTGACCGATTTAACCGAGGAAAGCTGGATTCCCAGCGACGCCCCTGATGCCGGGCTGGGGTTGCCACCACTGTTGGCGGAACCGCCCGGGGTGAATCTGCAAGTCATCAACATCGGATTGGATCAACAGATCAGCCAGCAACGTCGAAACCGCCGTTTAGGGCTACCTCGAATCGCCGACCCTTCGCCCCCGCGTGAAACGCCCGTACCCATCAGCATTGATGTTTCGGCACAACCCAAATCTGGGGAGGAATTGTCGTTGACTTGCGAGTTGAAGCTGTATCAGAGCAGTCCCAGCTTGCCCTCCGTGCGTGACGGCGAAACCGTACTGCCCGATTTGCAGCTTGTCGATCGCGCCTCGGTCGTTGCCGCAGAGGATCAGGCCGCCGAGCTGCTTCTGACGTTGCCGCCGTTGCCTCCGGGAATGCATCATGGACGAATTGAATTGGTCGATTCCGATCCCTTGCGGATTGACGATGTGCGCTATTTTTCGGTTTTCGTGCGTTCCCCCATCCGCCTACTGATCGTCAGTGACGATGAAGCAGCGGCCGATCATGTCAGCCGCGTTTTGAATGCGGAATTTTCATCCAGCGATCCGCGGGCACCGTTTCAGGCGGAACGAATCACCCTCCGGCAGTTCAACCCGGATGATTTGAGCGATTTTGATATCATTGCAATCTTGGACCCTGCTGTGGAACAGATCCACGATGAGGTTTGCGACGACATTGTCAATTGGCTGGGCCAAGGCGGCAGTTTATTCGTCAGCTTGGGTGCAGCGGCGCGGGGGCGTTCGCTTCCCAGCACCTCCGACGTGGCCGACCCGAAGCCCAATCGGAAGCTCTTGTTTCCCTTGCGACGCGTGTGGCGGGAACCGGAACCCGGCAGCTTTCTGGAATGGACGCAACCGACGCATCCGATCCTCAGCCCCCTGTCAACGCTGCCAGGGGGCGTCCCCTGGAGCCCTTTCCGCGTGTGGCGTTATTGGCAATTGGCTTTGGAACCGACCGACAACTTGCTGATGCGGTACGCAGGTTCGCAAAATCCGGCACTGGTGGAACGAGCCGTCGGAGAAGGCAAATTGGTACTGTTGAGCACACCGATTGTGCCATCGAGCCGACATCCGCTTGCCGGTTGGAATGAGCTTTCCAGCGCAGCGGACGCCTGGCCCGCGTTCCTGTTGATCCGGCAGATTTTCGACTACCTAAGCGATCGTGAAGGCAACCGATTTAACATTTTAACGGGCCAACCCGCGTCGCTTTCGCTGCCGGAGCAACCTGGCGTTACCAACCGGATGCAGTTATTTACCGCCGATGCTCCCCCGGTCCCGGTCGATGTAGAAAACAATCGGGTGACCGTCGGCACGGTTCCCGTTTCGGGCAATTACTGGCTGCGTGGTGCCAGCGAGATGATCGGTTTTTCGGTGAATCTGGCCGAATCCGCAACCGACATGCGGCTCCTGGATCCGGAGTTACTGGATGAAATCCTGGGAGCGGCGCAATACGATCTGGTCAGCGATCGTCAATCGATTTTGGAGGCGGAGGAACGCAGCGCAGCGGCACGTCCGTTGTATGCCCAGATTATGCTGTTAGTGCTGCTCCTGTTTGCCTTTGAACAATTGCTTGCCAGTCGCTTCTACGGGCCGGCCAGCAAGGCTGTGGGGGCAAACCCGGCATCCGTGTCGTTGGGAGTCCGGTGATGCAGTGGACGTCGGATCCGATCTATGGGTCAGCTTGGTGGGTTGTTGCCGCTGGCGTGTTGATCCTGCTGTTTTTGCACCTCGTCGTCCCCTTGGCAGCCGATCTAACGGTTCGACAACGGCGTATTTTGTGGTCGTTGCGCGGTGGACTCCTGGTGTTGCTGCTGCTGGCAATGCTGCGGCCAGCGCTTGTGCGTACCGACAACCAGCCCGCTCCCGCGACGCTGGCGATTCTGATGGATCAATCGCTCAGCATGACCTTTCCCGCGGGCGACGGTCGCGACCGTTGGTCAGGGCAGAAAGAAGTCTGGCAACGGTTGCAGCCGATTTGGGGGCAACCCGATGAATCGTTGGATGTGCAGGTCTGGATGTACGACAAGGAAGCCGATCGGATTTCGGTCGATTCGGTGGATCAACGATTTCAGC
>SLFV01000037.1 GCA_007124075.1 Roseimaritima sp. | reverse complement strand
CACGTGCTGGCCCGTCAGCACGGCGCTGGTTATACGTTGTGTGAGGTCATGCTGGATCAGTTCCTGCTGGCGATCAAAAAGCGGCAAAAAACAAAGCACTTCTTGGATTTGGATCCAGAGGAACATCCCGTAGGAGGCCAACTGATGGGGGCGGAACCCGAACAGTTTTCCGCAGGGGCGTTGCGGTTGGTGCAGGCCGGTTTTGACGTCATCGACATCAATTTTGGTTGTCCCGTGAAAAAAGTCTTGGGGCGTTGTCGCGGGGGTTTTCATCTTTCACAGCCGACGGTAGCCATTGAGATCATTCGTCGCACCCGCGACGTAGTGCCACCGGAAATTCCCGTCACGGTTAAAATGCGTCGGGGGATGGATGACAGTTCACAGTCGCGGGACCACTTTTTCGAAATCTTGGACGGTGCCTTCGCAGTCGGGGTGGCGGCGGTGACGGTCCACGGCAGAACCGTCCAGCAACGTTACATCGGGCCCAGCAAATGGGACTTTCTACGCGAAGTAAAACAGCATGTTGGTCCGCAGCGAACGATCTTGGGCAGCGGTGATCTGTTTACCGCCACGGACTGTTTGCGAATGATTCGGCAGACCGGAATCGATGGCGTGACGGTGGCCCGTGGCGCGATTGGTAATCCATGGATTTTTTCACAAGCCCAAGCTTTGGCGGTGGGCTTTCCCTTGCCGTCACCACCCACGCTGCAGCAGCAGGCCAGTGTCATGCGTCGGCATTTTGAGTTGTGCCAGAATACCTACGGTAGCGAACGAGCCCCTCTGATGATGCGAAAATTTTGCATCAAATATAGTGCCAGCCATCCACTGATGGAGTCTGTCCGCGTGGCGTTTACCAAGCTGAGAACCGCTGCCGATTTCGACGCAGTGTTGGCAAAGCATTACGCGGTTGACGGCCCGGGGTGTTACCCTCCGATCGATGTTCATCGCACGCAAGGGGAGTAGTGCCGTGACGACAGTCAATCCGTTGTCGCCCGAGGCGGTCAATCAAATTAAGCGGCTAGACCTTCGGGCTAGGACCGTAGTTCGGGGGTTCTTGCAAGGTTTGCACTCCAGTCCGTTCCATGGCTTTTCCGTCCAGTTCAGTGAACATCGGCGGTACAACCGCGGTGACGACCCCAAGAGTATTGATTGGTTGGTCTACGCAAAGACGGACAAGTACTACGTCAAGCGTTTCGAAGCCGAAACCAATTTGACGGGCTATATCGTTATGGACCTCAGTCGTTCCATGGGGTTTACTCACCGCCAGCAGTTGACCAAGTTTGACTACTGTGTTTGTTTGGCGGCTTCGCTGTGTTATTTGATGATTATGCAGCAAGACCCCGTGGGGCTGATTACATTCGGGGAAAAAGTCCAAGCCGGTCTGCCCGCGCGCAGCCGACGTGGGCACCTAGCGGATATGCTGGGGCATCTGGCAAAACTTCAGCCGGCCGGGAAAACGGACCTGCCCGCCTGCCTGTCGCAAGTGGCCTCCATGCTGCGACAGCGTAGTTTGGTAATGCTGTTTAGCGATCTGTTGGCTGATCCGGAACCGGTGTTCTCCTCACTGGCGCGACTACGGCATGGCGGCCATGATGTGATTCTGTTCCACATCCTTGATGAGGCCGAGGTCCGCTTTCCGTACGACGGCCCCACCGAATTCGAAGACCCGGAATCGGGCGAGAAGATCTCGATTGACGCTACGGGATTTCGGCAGGAGTACCTCGATGCGATCAACCAATTCCAGGCCGACTACCGACAACGCTGTAGTGACCTTCGGATCGACTATGTGTCGATGGATACCAGTATGCCGTTTGACAAAGCGTTGACGGAGTATCTGATCAATCGCCAAGCCAGATTCTAGCACTCGCCCTAGCGAATGCCCTCGCGAGCCATCGTTAAAGATCGCCGCAAGGTCTTGCCACGAAAAAAGTTGGAGGGGACGAGGCTGTTGGCGTCCAACGGGACAGCTACATTGACCGTCACTTCCCGTGTTTGCCGATTGATGTTTGTGGGGGTCACCTCAATCGCCGCATGTTGGATACCAACGGCGTGCAGGACCTGCCTAGTGGCCTGACGAGCATCCGCTGCGGTGGCTCCGGGTAGGGCAGCATGTCTGGCGCCTTCGTACACCGCATTGTCAATTCCGTGACGCATGACTGCGACCCGACAAAACTCGAAGGCAGCGAAGATAAAGACGAATGCCATTGTTGAAACCACCGCGAATTCTACCGCTGCGGCTCCCCGACGAAACGCCTTGCCTTCGGTAGCGTCAATCAATCCTGACCGGATGCCGTGCGGGTGAGGGTACGATCTTCGGTAGGCGCGTTGTAACATTGACTGCCTGTTCATTGGGTCAGAATCGTACTGAGTGTCAACGCGATTTCGTGATACACCTTACGCAATTGTTCGGTATCGTCGGCGTGATAGTGTCGACCACGTCCTAGGGTTGCTACCTCGCGCATCCTCGCGACATCGGCCGCTGGGGTGAACGTAATCGTGTGGATCGTCACACCCTCAGTGGCCAGCGGCTGCGCAACCTCCCGCGGTTCGCGCCCGCGATTATGATGCCCATCGGTCATCACGATCATTGTCCGTTCCACAAAGTCAGGATTGCCGCTTTGTGCCAAGATCCGCTGGCCAGCTGACATGCCAGCGGAGATGCTGGTCCAACCGGCGGCTTGCAAGGGGGCCATGGCTGCGGTCAGTTCGCTGGTGTCCTCGGTCAACCACAGGTCCACCGTTGCGGCGGAGCTGTAGGAGGCCAACCCGACACGCTGGTTCACAGGACTGTGAAGTAGGGTTTGGGCAAACAGATCGATCGCTTCCCGTAAGCCACGGAATGGCTCGCCACGCATCGATCCACTGCGATCGATGACCAAGACGATGTCTCGCTCCAGGTACGTGGCCGTTGCCTGTTGCCGGATTTCGAAGACTTCGCGTCCCAGTGTTTTAGCAAACAGGAGCGGAATCGCCCTAGAGACCGATTGCTGGTCGCGTGCACTGCGGACTCGGATGCTGTTGATCGGGCGAGTCTGGTCGTTAAACGCAAATTTACCCGTTCGGGGGTCTTCAATCGAGCGTCCAAATTGGAAATCATCCGGGCGGAGCAAAACGGGTTGGCCATTCACCCGATTGACCGCAGCGATTTCCTGACCACGTCGGATTGCGGTATCAAGGTCTTGCGTGCGAGCCAACGCTTCTGCGGCTGCTTTGGCGGCCGCATCCGTACTGGTTCGCAGTTCGGTCCTGGACAATTGGATTCGCGATAATTCAATCGCCATCGCGGCAAATACCATGAAAATAATCATTGCAATCGATAGCAGTACCAGCATGGCACCGCTTCGCTGCGGTCGACAATGGAGGCTGACGCTTTTCATTCTTTCACCATGATCACTTGGACCGTCAGGCCGCGATTGTTCAAAAACTGGCCCGCAAGTGTGCTGTTGGGGCCGGTCGGCGCGGCGACTTGTACCATCACGCTGTCACCGCGATTAATTGATTCGAAGTTCGCTGGCTGAATCAAGACTTCTGCTCCGTGAATGTTGCGAGATGTCAAAATGGCGGTGGCACGCTGGAAGGCCAGTTCGTTGGTACCGCGATGCTGGACCGCCTCGCGCGCGGCCTCGTAGGCAGCAACGTTCAACGTCTGTTTCAGGAAAATGAAACCCGTCGCTTCGATCACACCAAAAACCAGCAGCATTAGCAGCGGCAGGCAAACCGCAAACTCCAGCACTGCCGCTCCGCGATGATCATGACGTTGACCACGGGGTAATCGTAGCGGGGACGCCGCGCGAGGGGATGGGCGAGACATTTCGTAGAACTCAAACAAAAAGTAGCCAGTGCGTTGACAGGGCGTCGGTATCAAAGATGGATGCTAGTTCGATTTCGAATCTGAAACGTTGTTGGGTTCGATTTGGTCAGGGCAGACAACCGTGTTAAAGTGGTCGGCAATCTCCTGCCAGAAATCACTGCCGCGAAAGTAGAGGGGGGTCACATGGCGACCACACGCCGCGTTGGCTAGGCCCCTTCGTAACCGCAGGATTGGACCGGCAAACCGGTTGGTCAGCTTCAAGGTGTCCAACAAGAACGCGGGGATCAGTGCCAAACTGACCAAGTAGAACGGCAGGAAACGCTGCAGGCTATCACCAAAAACGGCGGGCCAGTTTTTCTCCGGTGCTTCGAACATGCGAATCCAAATGAGCAGCGCCAGCGTGTTCGCAATGACAAACACCACCCAGTGAAACGCCAACTTGCGTAGCAAACTGCCTTGGACTTCGGAGTCCACGAACGACTGATTTCTGCGTTTCTTGGCAAGTGCCGCCATAAGGTTTTCTCGCGGTGAGCATACGGTTCCATAACGTGACTGCCGTTGCTGTCAGAAGCAAACGACACGGCTATGAAAAGCTAGGTCACCAGCGGAGGCCCGGTCGTCATGGAGGCATTGAAAACGTGACCTGACCAACAAACCAGTCGGCGATTAGCAGGAATCTAGCGATCCTGCCGCCTGCCCGAGTCACCGTTGCCTCGACCGCGTCCACGCGTTCGCGAATCTCCCTTCCGATTGGCAAGGTTGGCTGAAACCAAGATGTCAATCGTGTCCGACCACGTTACCACGGCGGACCCCTTCTTCAGCGGCACGTAATCGTCCAGTGACGTATCCCTAGAACGAGACCCGCTTTCATCGCGCGGATCGCTGGAAGACCGTCGCGCGGTTGTTCTGCCTTCCACCCTGGAGGCTGGCCCCGCTTCATCGTTTTGCCTTCGGCGTGGACGGTTGCGCCGCAGTTCGGCGACTTCGTCGGCGTCTTCATGGTCATCATCAAACAGAGGGTCAGGACGTTCAGCCCGACGAGAGCCTTTGGGCGTCTCCTGATCTCGGTCACGACGACCCTTCCCTGTGACCGTCGGCTGGTCAGCTTGTTCGGAGAAAACCTCGTCAGTGGCTTCGATCAATTCGCTGCCGCGCGCCTCTGATGGGCCTCGCCCTCGCCGCCTGCGTCGTCGCCGCCGTGGTACCACGTCACCGTCACTTCCACTGTCAGTGTCACAGCCGCGATCGATGTCCGTGGCCGCCTCGCGGCTAGCAGTATCCTCCGCACCTGCGGGTGCCTGATCTAATAATTGACGCTCCCCACGTCGCGGTCGCCGACGACTGTGACGCTCTGAACGCGCCTCCGCGTCCCCCACCATTCCCGAATCCTGCGTCGGTTCTCGACGGTCCGTTGTTCCGCGGGACTGAACCTCCGCCGCGGCGGTGTCGCGGTGACGCCCCCGATCGGCATCCGCTGCGGCGTGCTCCTGTGCCGGAGCATCGACCGCTGGTTCAACAGGACGTTCGCGGCGACGACCCGACCGTCGGTTGGCGCCTGCAAACCCGCTGAACAGGT
>SLFV01000180.1 GCA_007124075.1 Roseimaritima sp. | reverse complement strand
CTGAGTGTTTTGGCGGTTGCCAATTCTGCTGCTTGAGCGCAACGGCGGGAATAGCTGTCTACCGTTCCGCGCCGATCGCAGCCAATGGGTCGTTTAGGTGGGGCATTGAACGTGATAGCCCAGGAGTTGCAAGCCAATTCGATTCCGGCAAGCAACATGCCGTGAACAAAAAATGGATGAACAAAAAATGGATGGCACCATTTAGCCGTCGGAACGTCAGCAGAACCATGATGACCGCGCCGACCTGATCGGGCTGGGCATTGCCGTGGCGGTGGACGCTCCCCAGATCGAGATCGCAAAATGGGCGAACGAGGGCCTTGAGTTCGGCCAGCGGTGTGCGAAGATCATCCTTGTCTTGGTGCGGCATCCCGGACTCCATTCGGGTTGGAGGTTGCAAGCTGTGAGAACTCGCAATTTAACCCGTAAGTCCTTGCCGCATATAGACTTGTATCGAATATCAAAAATCATTATCAGCGTTGGGTGGCACCATTTAGCCATAGATGGCACCATTTAGCCACTTAGCCTGGATGAACAACGTCGCTTAGCCTGGATGAACAACGTCGCATTCGTCGTCGCGCAGCCAGGGTAGCTTCATGTCGGAATTGACCGAGCGGATTGAACTGACGTGGGCGCATCGGGCGTTGATCCTGAAGTACGGCTATGTTTCAGGCCGTTTGGAAGCGTCGCTACGTCGTTGGCCGAAGGGACAACGGCTTCGCTGTGTCGGGATGACTCGAGTGGAGTTGGCATGGTTCATTGGGGACCTCAGCCACAGTTGTGTGAAAAGCAAAGCCGGTGGCGACGTGGAAGCGGTCGCCGACTTATGCGACCACTTGGAACGCGCGCAGGCGACGGGCAACGGGCAACGGCGACCTGGATCTCTGGTAACGGCCTCCGCTGGGCAGCAGGATTCGCGCCTACACCACCACACGGGCAGATACAACGCTTGCACAACGCGCGCCTCAGGGGGTACTAGCCGAACCGCAGGAGTGTCGCACCGGATCGCGTCGAAAAGCCCTTCGGAGCGAACCGGACGAGTATAATAAAGATGCACGGCCGGAGAATCACCCTACGGGCAGGATGCTCGGACTTGTCCGACAGAAAGTCGACCACCCTGGGTCGCTAACCGTTCGCGCTATGAAATTTAACCACTCCCGAGTGGCATACACCGATAGCCGGAAACTAGTCGTTCGGCTTAAACCTTACAGTTTAATTGAGATGAATGCCAAATGCTCCGATTCCTGCTTCCCCAACTGCTTGTTTGCTTGACGGTTCCAGTGCTTGGGACCTTTACGGCCTGGAATGCCGCGTTGGCCGATGATTCGGACGGTGGGGCGTCACGGGCAACGAAGCCTGACAGCGCTCGATTTTTCGAAACCCAGATTGCTCCGTTGTTCGCCAAGCATTGTTTGGAATGCCACGATTCGGTGACGAAAGATGGCGAGCTGGATTTGACCCTGAAAACTGCGGCGTTGGCTGGCGGAGGTAGCGGGGATGCGATCGTGCCGGGCAGCAGTGCCCGCAGTTCGCTGTGGACGCTGGTCGAATCGGATGAAATGCCTCACAACCGCGCTCCGCTGTCGGACATCGAGAAGCAGTCGTTGAAGCAGTGGATCGACGCCGGTGCGGTGTGGACGATTGAGAAGATCGATCCTGATGCTTACCTATTTGACAGTCGCGCCGCAGAGACTTGGGTGCAACGCTTGACCGTGCCGGAGTACATCGAAACGGTTCGCAGTGCGGTTGGTGTCGATATCGCGGACGAAGCTCGCCGACTCCTGCCGCGCGACCAGCGTGCCGATGGCTTTTCTAATACTTCGTACAATCTGGGTGTTGATCTGTCGCATGTAGAAGCTTACGCGCGGCTGGCCAAAATCATCGTCGGTCGTATGGATGTGCCAGCGTTTGCATCGAATTATGTGCAATGTGATTCGCTGGACGCTACTTGCATGAAAACCCTGATCACGTCGATCGGGAAACACCTGCTGCGTGGTCCGTTGTCTCAGGCGGAGTCAATGGCTTACCTGCGGGTTACCGATGCGGTCGCAAAGGCGGGTGGAGATTTTGCCGAAGCGGTCAGTTACGTGCTTCAGGCGATGTTGCAATCGCCTCGATTTGTTTACCGGATTGAACGTCAAAGTGGCGACGGGGCAACGCTTCAGGCCGATGATTACGAGCTGGCGTCGCGGTTGAGCTACATGCTGTGGGGTGGTCCGCCAGACGATCGGTTGATGAGTGCGGCTGATGCGGGGGAGCTTTCCGATCCGCAAAAGCTGGAAGCCCAAGCTGTCCGTATGTTGCGTGATCGACGCGCGGTCACTCGCTCGCTGCAGTTCATCAACGAATGGATCGACTTGAACCGCTTGGAGACATTGCGTCCGAATCCTCAGCATTTCCCTCAGTGGAACGATCAACTGGCGGCGGACATGCGGGACGAAACGCTGGCTTTCTTCGAGGATTTGGTTTGGCAGCGAAAGCGACCGTTATGGGAATTGATGAACGCCCATTTTACCTACGCGACGCCCCGGTTGGCCCACCACTACGGCCTGTTGGGAGGTCCGTCAGCCCGGGCGCAAGGTTCGGGTCAGGATAACACCAGTCGGCGGATCAGCCAGGGATTGCAGGCGTTGTATCGATTCGACCAGCGGGGAGGAAACCGCGTCGGGGATGTATCCCAAGCGGGTGAACCACTGGACCTGACCATCGCCGACCCGGCCGGTGTTACCTGGCAGTCCGGCGGCTTGGCGATCCATTCTGCCACGATCATCGCCAGTGAAAAACCGCCCACCCGGCTGGTTGGTGCAATCAAGAAGTCCAACGCGATCACGTTAGAAGCATGGGTGACACCGGCGACCGTCAATCAGTCCGGTCCGGCGCGAATCCTCACGCTTTCCAATAGTGCTAACACTCGCAATTTTACGCTCGGGCAGTCGGGGGACCAGTTTGACATTCGACTGAGAAGCACGAAAACCAGCACTAACGGGCTGCCGGAATTGAAAAGCCGTCGCGGCACGGTCACCGTGACCCCCAAACACGTCGTCTACACGCGTGACCCAGCGGGCAATGCGGCGGTCTATGTCGATGGGAAAGAGGCGGGAAAGCGCAAAGTTGACGGTGACTTTGGGAACTGGGACGATCGATTTCTGCTGGCCCTCGGCAATGAATTGTCGGGCGACCGGCCGTGGCAGGGGATGCTGCATTTGGTGGCGATCTTTGACCGCGCGCTTTCCGCCGCCGAGGTGCGGCGCAACTACGAAGCTGGTGGCGTTTTGGAGGACGAACTGACCTCGCTAGTGGTGGCATCTTCTTGGCAGCGTGCGGACAAACGCGACTTATTGGCGCTGTACCGTTTTGACGAAGGGCAAGGCGACCTGGTTCACGACCAATCCCAGGCGGGCGAGAAACTTGATCTGAAGATCGAAAAACAGGATGCGGTCAGGTGGGGTGCCAGTGGTTTGATGGTCGATGGTTCGACCTTGATCAGTACGATCGCGCCCGCCAAACGGCTGAGCGATACCATCAAAAAGTCAAAAGCTTTGACGCTG
Organism: Roseimaritima sp.; assembly: GCA_007124075.1. Classification (GTDB taxonomy): domain Bacteria; phylum Planctomycetota; class Planctomycetia; order Pirellulales; family Pirellulaceae; genus Roseimaritima. Next base: position 1,846 of record SLFV01000180.1, on the reverse strand, counting down.
GAAGCCTGGGTCACGCCGACGACGAAAGCACAGGACGGACCGGCGCGGATATTGACGCTTTCCAATGGTTCGAGTTCGCGTAACTTTACGCTCGGTCAAGATGGCAATCGCTACGACGTTCGTCTGCGATCCGGGACGACCGACGGCAATGGCCTGCCTTCCCTGGCCAGCAGCAACGATGCGGTCGATACGGCGCTTACGCACGTGGTCTATACAAAGGAGGATTCGGGGCAAACGCGTTTGTATGTCAATGGGGAAGAACAAGCCGACGGGGATCTGGGGAGCGACCTATCGAAATGGGACAGTGGTTTTCGGTTGGCCATTGCGAATGAGACGAGCAAGGATCGGCCATGGAGGGGGACGTATCATCTGATTGCGATTTATGGCCGCGCGATGTCGGCCGCCGAAGTGCGTGGGAAAGGTGCGGGCATATCACGATACGATCTGACGGATCATCCCGCCCGTGGTGGGCTGCTGACTCAGGCCAGTGTCTTGACGATTGGCGGTGACGAAGCGTCGATGGTTTCACGGGGGTTATTCGTGCTGCACGACTTGTTGTACAGCCGCGTGGGAAATCCTCCAGCGTGCGTCGACACGACACCGATCCCCAGCAAACCTGGGATGTCGATGCGAGACCAAGCCGAGGTGCGGTTAGCGGATTCTTCGTGTGTCGGCTGCCACGCTCGGTTTGAACCGCTGGCCTTCGGGCTGGAGAAATTTGACGGCATCGGTGCTTATCACGAAACGGACCACCATGGAAACCAACTGCGAGAAGATGGCGAAATCCTGTTTCCCGGGCAGGCGAGACCGATACAATACGAAACGTCTGCGGAGCTGATGGATTTGTTGGCCGCAAGCGATCGAGTCCGGATGGCGATCACGCGGAAGGTGGCCCAGTTTGCCTTGGGACGACCGTTGATCGCTGCGGACACCCCCGACTTACAGACCATTCACCAGCAAGCAATGAGCCATGGCGGGACGTATTCCGCCCTGATGACCGCGATCGTCACCAGCGACTTGGTACGGAAAACTCGCACGGAGCCAAGTCCGTAATGAGTCATATCACGATACTCAAACGAAGACTGCTGAAATCATGAAACGTCGTGACTTTTTCCGCCATGGATCTCTTGGGACGCTAGGGCTGGGGCTGGCAAGTGGAATCACCCCCTTCCCGCAGGTCAATGCGTTGGACGGCACTGGCGCGTCATCAAGGCCTACGCGGACGGCTAAAAACATCATTTTCATGGTGAGCGACGGGATGAGCATCGGCACCCTGCAACTGGCCGATTTGTTATGCCAACTGCAGACCGAACGCCACTCCCACTGGTTGCAGCTTTACCTGAGTCAGCAGGCCCAGCGTGGATTGATGGATACCGCCTCGGCAAACGCTTACGTGACCGACTCCGCAGCCGCCAGTTCGGCGTGGGGGGGCGGAGTCCGAGTGCCCAACGGACGCCTAAACGTCACTGCCGACGGCGAAAGTAAGACACCGATTTTGCAGAAATTCAAGGCAGTGGGCAAACGAGTCGGCTGCGTCACCAGTGTTCCGATTACACACGCGACTCCCGCCGGTTTTTGTGTGGCCAGTAAATCGCGTGGGGATCAAGCCGAAATCGCGCAGCAGTATTTGGGGCTGAAATTTGATGTCATGCTGGGTGGTGGTCGTGAGTTCTTTGCCCCCGATCAGCGCGACGATAACGTTGACCTGTGGGCCGAGTATCGACAGCAGGGGTACCACGTCTGTCGAAACAAGCAAGCAATGGCCGCAATCACCGACGATGACCGGCCTGTGATGGGTGCTTTCAGCGAATCGGGTATCCCCTACGCGATTGACCATCAACATGAT
>SLFV01000316.1 GCA_007124075.1 Roseimaritima sp. | reverse complement strand
TGATCGACAGGCCCAACAAACCATGAACAACGGGCCTGCCAAACGGCGAATCCAGTTTTTTGGAGGTTTCGCTGTGCAAGTCGTCATGATCGCCGGTCAATTCCGCGAAATCTATCACGTCTTCTCGAACCAGACGCCGAGGCAGGCTGAGCCAGTGGTCGCCGATCTGCAAGTCTTCGAAGTGAAGCATCATTCCCTTTTTCCGTGCAGGCGGATTGCATGAATGCGAAACAAACCGATTCGCAGTGGCAGATAGTGTGACCCAAAAACGGTTTGACGGACACCCGCAATTGGTCGTTCACCTCGATGACTTACTTGAAACCGGCAACAAAACAGGGTATTTATGACGGTTGAGAAATCCAAGAGGCCTTTCGTGTACCGGAATCCGATGCATATCCCGCTTGAAAAAAACACCGTTCCATCGATTCATCGTGGTACCGTCCGGCCGCTGCGCCACCGGCGGGATCACGTTTTCGCGTCCTTTTCCATGCTATCGAAAAAAGGCTTAGCCCCTTGGAATGCTTGGTCGAAACATTGCAAGATCGTGGTATTGGTCGCTGCCGCGTTGCGCCTGGGTTCCTTGCCGATCTTCGCGGTGGAGCCCCACGCGATTCGCTTTGAGATTCGTCAATTGTGCCTTGACGCAAATGAAGGTATCGCTGTCGGTGATATCGATGGGGACGGATTGGAGGACGTAGTCGCCGGTCGAAACTGGTACTCCTCCCGCGACTGGACGCCGCGACCGATCCGTTCGATCGACGATTGGAACGGGTATGTGGAAAGCAATGGGGACTACCTGTACGACGTCAACGGCAACGGTCGCCTGGATGTTATCGCGGGATCGTTTATACCGACCAAGGTTCACTGGTTTGAAAATCCCGGCGCTGAGGGCTTACGGTTGGGGCAGCAATGGAAGACGCACGAGTTGGTTGATACGGGCAACAGTACCAACGAGGGCCAGTTATTCGTGGATTTGGATGGCAATGGCTATCCGGAGTGGATCGTTAACAGCTGGCGAAAGGACGTGCCAACGCTCGTGTGGCGAATGCAGCCTGTGGAGCCAACCAAGTCGGCACCCGCGCGGATCCGGCTGGTCCCGCACACCTTGGGCGAAATGGCCAATGGGCATGGAATGGGGGTGGGAGATTTAAACGGCGATGGCCGGTTGGACGTCTTGGTGGGGCAAGGCTGGTACGAGCAGCCGGAGAAAAATCCTTGGCAACAGCCTTGGAAGTTCCATCCCGACTGGGATCTGCACGCCAGCATTCCGATGCTGGTGGTCGACCTAAACCAGAATGGCCGCAATGATATTATCCATGGGGCCGGGCACGATTACGGTCTGTTTTGGTGGGAAAACCAGGGAACCGGCGAAGCTGGCAAAATCACTTGGAAGGAACATTTGATCGACCGTAGCTTCAGCCAACCGCACGCCCTGGCTTGGCTGGATCTGGACGGAGATGGACAACCGGAGCTGATTACCGGCAAGCGATACTTTGCCCACAATGGCCGGGATCCGGGTGGTCAGGAACCACCCTGTTTGTATTGCTACAAATGGGATCGAACGTCAGAGAAGTTTCAGCGACTTGTGATCGACGAGGGCAACGTTGGCACCGGATTACAGATCGCTTCGGGTGATTTCAACGGCGACGGTAAAACCGATTTAGCGGTGGCAGGCAAAAGCGGAACGTATGTGCTGATGGCTCAGTGATCCCCAGTATCCACCCCCTGTTCATGTGGCCGCACTACTTCGCCATAGAATTCCGGCCGTCTGTCGGCGAAGCGGTCAATGACGTGAGCGCCGACGGTGCGTTCGATCCGCTTATTTCGGGCCTGCCGCAGGTTCACGTCTGCGTATAAGATGGTTTCTTGATCATCAGCGACGCTGGCCAAGACCACACCGTCGGGACCGCAGATACTGCTGCAGCCGCAGAACTGAAAACCACGCTCTGTCCCCACGCGATTGGCGGCAACGAAAAACAAGTGGTTTTCCATGCTGCGTGCTGGCGGGACCAGTTCCGCCGTCCTGCGTGCGGCAATCGGCCAATTGGTCCCAAGTGCGATGATGTCGGCACCGGCCAGTCCTAACACACGCATCGGTTCCGGAAAGGAACTGTCGTAACAGATTGCCAGTCCGATTCGCGCCTGTCCCGCAGCAAAACTACGATACGCGCGGTCACCCCGATCCGCGAATCGATCAACCCCCAAGTGGGGCAGGTGGACTTTTCGGTACACGGTCGCAAAGCCCTCAGGTCCGATCAGCGCGCTCGCATTGAACAGTTGTCCCGCCGCATTGGTCTCCAGGAAGCCCAGTACGACATGGCAGCTCAACCTCGCTGTCGCTTCCAAAATCGGCTGCCAACAATCATCTTCCACGCTGACAGCCACCTGTAACGCCTCTTGGCGACTTTCGAAGCAGTATCCGGTCAGCATGCATTCCGGGAAAACAACAAGCTGAGTCTGAGAATCAGCCGCAGCGTCAATCGCTTGGAGCACTTGCCGCATATTCCCCTGCCAGTCTCCCAAGCGGACGTCGGTCTGAACTGCGGCCAGTTTGAATTCAATGGAGTCGTTGTCGATCGTCATACCTAGCAATGGCTGTGTTGGGTTGGGGATATCGCTAGCCCGCGAAGCCGGTTTCTGGTTCGCTGGCGTGACCTGGCACGGAGGTGCTTCTTTGTGCTTTCTAATTGTAGCTACTGCGGGGCATCGAAACACCACAATCGTGCCCTATCCCGCACGGCCCCCACGCGCGGAACTTGCGGCATATTCCTCGCTTTTTTGTTTGCCGCTCGCCTAGTTCCGTGTCCGTTGCTGATTGGGCAGCGTTCCCGGATTGGCCATCAGCAGTTCCGAATCAACCTCCATGGTTTGGGGGCGGATCTTCAGGTAACCTAGCGCAATTTGCATACCCGGCGCCCCGCTGGGTTGCGTCTGGCGGAACGTTGCCGGAGCGCGACCGTCCCCCTGGATCACAAACAGATCTTTCAACGACGCATACGCCGCTCGATTACCCATTGCCTCGAAAAGGCCACGTTCGTTGCGAGCCCGAAAGCGAACGCCTTCTGACGCTTCGACTTCCCATGCGGGAGGATTGTTTCCTGGCAGCGCAAGCCGCGTGCGATTTCCGGTCAGCCCGATACTGGCCTGTCGACTGGAAACGGCTGGCTGGGGTGCCTGCGTCAGTCGCAATTGATGCGTTTCCACGGTTGCGTGTCCCAGTTCCAACGTTTCCATATGCTGCGCATCAAACGACGTGTCCCAATCCTGCACGGGCTGTACGCCAATGCGAACCCCAACGTGGAAACCAAGCGATTTGTTGGCAAGGTCGCCCTGCATCCGCTCTTGAAAGACCAGATGCGTCGCCAACAGCGAATCCTCTGGAAGCACCCCGCCGAACGGCCCGCTGGCCGTTTCCGCCGACCATTGGCGATACCAGCCCGGTCCCGGTGCGACCAGTTGGCCTGAATTGGGTTGTAACGAAATCCGAGGCGTCGCCAGCACGTGACGCGCAAGCTGGCGGTTGTTACCATCGAACTGTTCCGCAGTAAAAAAAACGAACTTTTGGTCGGCTTCCAGCAACGCTATCTCACGGATCGCCGCAGCCCGGATTTCGTCTGGATTTCGCAGCGTCACGGGGCGATCCAAATCCATCCGCAGACTCTGCCCACTGGCACGCACAACCCAGGGACTGGGGTCCGTTCCCATGCTCAGTTTGGCGTGCATCCGCACATCGCCTTGCAGTTCGATCGTTTGGCCGTCAAAACCCATCGATCCTTGCCAGCTACAATGCGGGGCGGACGCCCACTGGATCGCCGCCTCGGTATCCCCGGTCGGCAGCAACGCGGTGGGAACCTGAAACTCCCCCGCCTGATTCATCCACAAATAATTATCGCGAGTGCTCAGCAGAATAAGCGGCCCAATGAAATGGCCATCCCCCAACAAAAACCTTGCCGGTTCGCGTCCCCCTTCAATCTGCACGGTATCGTCGCTGCCTGTACTGACGACTCGCAACTTTTCCCCTTGCAACACCAACGGCAGGACCGCTTGCTGCGTCGGCAATTGGTGCTGCATCCGCACCTGTCCCTCCAAGGTCATGTCGCTGCGCAGGATTTGTTGGCCGACCACCGTCAGGTGGGCATGGACCTGGTTGGCCGACAGTCGTGGCCTGGGGCGTGACACCGGGTTGTTGGAAATTGCTTCCCCATCAGGTTGCCGCACCCAAAACCGGTCCTTGGTCCCTGTTGCAGGACCCAGCATGATGCCCGGTTCCTCCCCCTGCGTGTCGTGGTCTGCCGGGGGCGCGGCGAAAAATAATTGCAGCCGATTGGTCTCCGCGTAGGCCAGGTGCGAATCGAAGACGACGCCTCCGCTGGCAACCGCCGTAATCGGCTGCAGCAGTGCTGCGGCGGCCTGCGGTTCCCGCACACGATGAGGCGGCGAAGTGGGCGTCGTGTCGGGACTGGACGCGACCTCGGTCTGTTGCCGAAAGCGAAAGTGAACCGTCTCGGCTGTCAACTTTCCCCCTTGCTCCAACCCCGCGACGACCGTGCCGGAAACCAGCAGATCGTGTTCGTTTTCTTGGTCCGCCGGGGACAACCGCAAGCCTTTCTTCCATTGGATTGTATGCACGACACCTTGATGGGCCTCCCGCAAATCCAGCAGCCCACTGCCCGCACAGTCCATCCGTCCCAGTTCTGTCGGATTACTGGGCGAAAATTGGTAGACCAGGTCGGTGGTGCGAAAATTCATCCCCTGGTACGCCAAACGGATCCCGGCAGAACCTTGAACCTGCAACCGACCTTCGTTGGGTTGCAAACGGATCTCCTCCGCCACCACTTCAGCCCCCAACGACGGCATTTTCGCCACGACGGGCCGACCCAGTGCTTCGATGCGGCGAATCCAGTCGCGTGGCCCTTCGCGCGGGAGTTCGCGCATCAACGGGCTGTTCAATTCCAATGTGATCGCGTCGCACTGGATCGAATCGGTCTCCCCTGCATGCGGATGATGCTGCATGCGAACTTCGTCTCGCAGACGCAGGACATTCATTGCAAAATCGTAGGTAATCCGTCCATTGCACTGCAGCGTCGCCCTCCCGTCCGGCAGCGAAGAGTCGGCGGCCAGTCCCCCCTTTTCAATCGCGGGAACGGGGATCTCCAAGCGATCCAAATAAACCAGTTCCAAGTTATCCAACATCGACAACGGCGAAACCCCGGACGACGTGGGAATCACCCCGCCGGCGGCCAAACGCAGGGTCAGGTTCCGACCCTCCAGTAGCAGCCCTCCCCATTCCAGACGAACGGCTTCGTTGGTCCAAATGCGCCGGCTGTCCACACCGACATCCCGCGTCACCATCTGGAGCGGATCGGCGGCCGCACTGTCTGTCAATTCATGGG
>SLFV01000359.1 GCA_007124075.1 Roseimaritima sp. | reverse complement strand
TAAAGGGTTGAGCAGTTACTTTGACTTCTACACCCGCGAGCGAAAACACAGTTCGCTCGACCGCCAAACGCCTGCGGAAGTCTACCGCAGCGGCCGGTCAAAACGCCTCGCTCTTTCTATCTAAGCCGAGCGCGCTCGTGGTCCAAATATTGGGGTCCACTTCATCCTCCCCAGCGACCATCTTCTCGCTCGGAAAGTCATTATCAGCGTTGGATGGCACCAACCAATATCTCCAGTATATCAAGCGCGCGATCCGCCAAGCGTTGCCCAAAAATGAACCGCTGGTTTTTCGGGAACGTGTCAATGCGTTCCAGCAACCATTTTGTGAAGTCGTACCATTTGATCACGACGATCGGATGCTTGGCGTTAGAATTCACGCGATAACCTGTAACCGGGTGGAACTCCGAAATCCATTTTCAAAATCGCGCGCCGCCTGCGGCGGCGAATGCGGAAAAGGATTGGGAATATACAGCCGTGCGGGGGTCCGTGCCACTGGCCACTGCAGTCGGGGCCGTGTCACTGCCCGTTGCATAGTTGAAGTAGCTTCCACTGGTCGGATCGTAAAACGCCGCCTTATACCGCTCGTCGACCGATGGCAGGACGTAATTCGCGAGACTGTTCCGATACGGATTGGCAGCGTCAAAACTGGGATCCCCCACTTCCCACAACTCAAACGTGCCCAGGCCATCGAATTTATACGCGGCCTGGAATCCCTGGCTGGTGTTCAAATAGTTCGTGAACTGAGCCGCTTCGAACCAAGAAATGCCCGTCGCAGGCATTAGGGCCCGAGCCCCGCCCGTCACAAAGCTCATCGAACGCATCGTGATCCCCAAGCTAGCCGCCGCGTTGGCCTTGTCAATCATCTCACGGCTGACTGCAAATTGGGACATCCCATATTCGTAAACGACCGATCCAAAAGGGTTGGGCGTGCCCGTGGTATCGGCCGCGTTACCGGGATTGCCAATCGTCACAAAATAAATGTCGAACGCATTCGATCCACTGCCAAAGGTAATCAACCCTGCCTGGGCGTTTGAGACGCAAACAGCCAGCAACAGCGGAACGACAAACAGACAAAGGACCAAAGAGGGACACGCATAAAACGGGATCAGCCTTCGCGGATTCGCGCAGCTTCGGCGAACGATAAGATTTCTTGGGGCGTGAGGGTGAACTGAGACAGCAAACATTAAAGGCAGCGCAAACCCTGCAGTCACCCAAGTTTTGCCGGCTTCGCAGGTTGGCATCAGTGGTTTATGCGTGTCCGCATCTGGTCAAGTTCAGCGACACGGGCCGAGTCATCTATCAGGTCGAGAAGCCGGCTTGCCGGGCCTTCCCCGAACCAAAAGGAGACGGAACGCAAGCGGGAGTGCCTCCAAACTTTCAGATCCTCGAGCCACTCGATTTCCTGGCCGAGTTCTCCCAACATATTCCTCCCAGGGGCTCGCACTTACATGCGGTACTACGGTTATTGCTCGAACAAGTCGCGCGGCCTGCGGAAAAAGGCGGCTCCAGTAGCGTGCGCCGACGCCCCGTCCGAACCACCCAAACCTTGAATCAGTGAGTCTGAATCAGCGAGTCTCCTTTTAAACTCAGCCGGAAACAAATTTCCTACCAGATATCACGTATCAAGGTATGGCCTAAAAACTTTGGCTATTTTTCCTCGGATCGCGCGCCCTTGAACCCGCGTTCCCGCTGCCTGACAACAAGGACGAAACGTGCTATGCTGTCGGACGACCTGTGGATTTCTGGATTTCAATGGCCGAGGGGACGCGGGTGGATACATCGGATCGGAAATCCATAACGCTTACGCTCGCTAGGCCCCAGTGTGGTTGTGATCAATTTTTAAGGCAACTGCGGTGTCACGAATGAACCGGTCCGATCCCGGCTAGGCTTTTCTTTATGTTTTTCGATGAATGATCGCGGATGAACACCAACTGGCAATCCGACAGCGTCTCGATTCCCGAGCATCCGCCAGCACAGTCGCAGGTTCCGGCACCAAGTTATCCGTTTTTTAGTCGCCTGGCTCGAATCTTCAATTCGGGGCAGTCTCGCTGCGTGGTTTTGCACGGGAACATCTACGATCTATTTTGGGACCAACAAAGTTACGTGCCACTGATCCCATTCTTGGAGCAGAAAACGGGTGTGGGGGGGATCATTCGGCTGACCTACGAACTCAATGGTCCCATTCGCGTTTCACCGGCTGACTACGATCGGCTACGTGACGCGTGGGTTGGTTGGAAAACCGGGGTCACCGTCGACAAACTTAATCTTCGCGACTTGCGACGACGTGAAGACACCCTGGAGCGACGACGGGAGGAGTACGATGCACTGATTCGCAATTCGATCGGTAATGCGACACAGGCGCTGGAGTTTCTTCGGCAGTTGACGATTTGCTCGCGCGCGGCGCTCCAAGACAATCTGCTGATTATTATCGAAGCCGCCGACCTGTTGGTACCGGCGGGTAATGGTGATGTTGCCCAGTTGAATGACACACAACTGCGGCGGATCAGCATCATGAGCGATTGGTTCAGCGATCCGGAATTTATGCACGGGGGCGACTCGGTCTGTCTAATCGCGGAATCACGCGGGTTGATTCATCCACGAATCGCACGACGCCCCCAACTGCTGGCGGTGGAAATTCCGGCCCCTGCGGTCGCTGAGCGATTGCACTTTATCGACCACTTCCAGCACGCTTTGGGGGCCCCCGTCCGACTGTGGAGTACTGCGTCGCATTTGGCGGATTTCAGTGCCGGTTTGTCTTTACACGCATTGCGGCAATTGCTGGTCGAAGCGGCCTACACTGGGTCTGGGATGGTCCCCGCCGATGTGATCGACATGGTCCAGCATTACATTCAAGGCCAGTTGGGCGAAGATGTCGTTGAATTTCAAAAGCCGGCCCATCGCCTGGACAGCGTAGTGGGATTTGGAAAGCTGAAACAGTTCCTGATCGACAAAATGATTCCGCGGCTGAAGGCCAAGGGAGCGGGTGCGTTGCCCGGCGCGGCGGTGGCAGGCCCGATTGGTGGTGGAAAAACGTTTATTTTCGAAGCTTTGGCTGCGGAACTGGACCTACCGGTGCTGGTGTTGAAAGGGATCCGCAGTCAATGGTTTGGACAGACCGATGTGATTTTTGAGCGTCTGCGGCGGGTTCTGGAATCGCTGGGAAAGGTGTTGATCTTTGTCGACGAAGCCGACACGCAGTTTGGAGGTGTCGATTCCGGGGCTCATGAGACCGAGCGTCGGTTGACAGGTAAGATCCAAGCGATGATGAGTGACTCACAATTGCGTGGGCAAGTCATTTGGTTACTGATGACCGCCAGGATTCACTTGTTGTCCCCCGATATCCGCCGCCCAGGTCGCGTGGGAGATCTAATTATCCCCATCTTAGACCCGGAAGGGGAAGACCGGCGAGAATTCATTAAATGGATGTTAACGGGCAGTTCGTTGGAAGCGGAGGAAACGTTGGTCGAACTACTGGACCAAGACATCCTGCCGCCCAATTATTCGGCAGCCGCGTTTGCGTCGCTGCGGAGTGAACTGCGTGCGGAACAGCCCGAGTCAAACGAGCAGTTGTTGGAGTTGATCCGCGATCAGTTGCCCCCCGCCATTATGCAAACCAGACGCTACCAGACGCTACAAGCGTTGGTCAATTGCACGCGGCGCAGTCTGTTGCCAGATCCCGGTGTGACCGACGAACAACGCGCGGCTTGGGAGCAGGAAATTTTTCAGCTTGAACGAGAGGGGATACGCTAATGCATTTCATAAATAAATTCCGATCCGTCTGCCGCATCCTGACCATTGTGGCCAGCAGTTTTTTGGCTTGCGCGATGGCACAGGGACAAGAATTGTTCTCGGACTTGGTTGCCCCCGTGTCAGTTGCGGCCGTCAAAGAAGACCCGACACTGCAAGTGCCCTACATTACCTGGGGTGGTGACGTTGCCACGTTCCGGGCCAACGGTGGTTTACAAACGCAAAGCGGATCGATTTTTGACAACCATGGGTTGAACCTAAAGCTGACCCCAGGCGACGATTTCATCTCGCAAGTCGAAGATTATGTCAGCGGCAAATCGCCCTTCCTGCGTGGTACGATGCGAATGTTGGGGCAGGCTAGCGAAGTGATTGGCGCGGATCCCCGCATCAAGCCGGTTGTGATCCTGCAGGTTTCCTGGAGTGCCGGTGATCATATTGTTGCCCGCGGGGACATCAAATCGCTGAACGACCTCAAAGGCAAACGGGTCGCATGTCAGCAGGGAGGGCCGCATGTCGGACTGCTGTACGATTCACTGGCCGCTGCGCAATTGGGGAAGGATGAAGTGAGCATAGTTTGGACGCAGGAACTGACAGGCGATGACGGCCCAGCAGAGGTCTTTCGCAAAGATCAGACTATCGATGCTTGCTGCGTCATCACGCCCGACATGTTGGGTTTGACGGGTGGTTTTGGCGAAACCGGCTCGGGAGCCGAAGGCACCGTCGCCGGGGCGCACGTGATCAACAGTACGCAGCAAATGAGCCGCAGCATCGTGGATGTTTACGCGGTTCGGAAGGATTGGTTTGACGCCAATCGTGATGTGGCTATGAAATTTGTCGCCGGTTATCTAAAAGGTGCTGCGGAAGTTGTGGCATTGAGGCAAGAATTCGAATCCAGCGGCTCACTGACGCCGGCTTATCGAAAACTACTGACCCAGAGCCAAGAAATCTTTGGCCAGGAGGTTATTCCCAGCATCGAAGTTGATGGACACGGTTTGCTGCTGGATTGCACTTTTGTTGGGATTCCTGGACAGATTTCGTTTTTCAACGACCCCACAAATCTCAGTGGCTTTGACGCCAAAACCGCCACCGCATTGGATCTGGCGACAAGCTGGGGGTACGCCAAACAGCGGTTCGGCTTTGAACCGCCTGGGCTGAATTATCGCCAAATCGCCTCGCTGGCGGGCCTGGAGTATGCTGAGCCGAAACGAACAGAACGGTTCTCCGCAGACGCCGAATCAATCGACATGTTCATTGGGGATAACCTAGATGAAAACACAATCGTATCGTTCACTATAAAATTCGAGCCCAACCAGACCGAATTTTCGGCTGACCGCTACGGGGCGGAGTTCACGCGAGCGCTGCAGGCCGCATCGACGTTCGGGAACGCTCGCGTCGTGATTCGTGGACATAGTGATCCCACCAAGACCCTGTTGGATATGGTCCGCGCCGGAATCGCAAAGGGCGTTATTCGCCAGACGGGAACACCGGGCAATTACAGTTATTTTCTTGATGGCAAAAAACTTGACCTGGAACGGACCGCCGCTTTGGTCGAAATGATTGAAAAGGGGGTTTTTGCCGGAGGCAATCCTGACCCAATGGCAACCGCGCAGGCGGCAATGAACTTGTCCCAAAAACGCGCCGAGGAGGTC
>SLFV01000089.1 GCA_007124075.1 Roseimaritima sp. | reverse complement strand
CGTCGGACACAGCGTTGGACGGTATGAACAATTCCAATTTCTGCCGCCTGGAACAACTCGGCACGCACAGCTCTCCCCATTGCAACCCTCCCAGGATATGGATGACTGTCCCCATTCTACGTCTTCTCGGCACCGTGTCAATCGTTTGATGGGTGGCACAATCTGACGCGCACAATCTGACGCGGCACAATCTGACGCGCATCTGACGCGGGTGGCACAATCTGACGCAGCACAATCTGACGCAGATGGTTCTGATGTACGATCACTGAGAAACGGCTATGCAAGAATCCCGAATCCCGCGTCGGACCCCGGCGAAGTTTCTCTACAAAATGCGCCTGTGCCGAACGTAAGCCTGAGTCGCTGGCAGGAGCAGCCTTGTAGGGAGGTCTCCACACTGGTTCCGCGCCCACTTGGTTTCCGCCAAAAAGCTTTCGGATTGCGCGCCAGCGACTACAATACGGATCGCGGACGATGAAAGGTACAGCGGTGTTCAGGACAATTCATTTACCCAAGCGGTCGAAGCAAGATCCCCTTCCTGGGTGCATCGCTGCGAAGAACTTGAATGGATCGAAAAGAAATCCCCCACAGTACCTCTGGCAAGCGAAGGTAGCTGACCGATGAGACGCATCACCGTCACCCTGCTGACCGCCCTACTGCTTGCACCACTGGCCGCGTTAGATGTCACTGATGTGGCAAAGCCGAATGTCGTTTTCATCATTGCCGATGACCTCGGTTGGGGCGACCTGCGCTGCTATGGTAATCCGGTCATTGATACACCTGCGCTTGATGAGCTTGCGAAGGCAGGAATTCGATTCACCGATCATTACTCACCGTCGCCGCTTTGTGCGCCAGCCCGCGCCGGTTTTCTGACCGGTCGGTTCAATCATCGAACCGGCGCGGTGGATGTGCCAAGCAATCGTGGGCTGGACCGGATCGACCTTGCGGAAAAGACCTTTGGCGATTACTTTCGCCATGCGGGTTATGCCACAGCGCTAATCGGCAAGTGGCACAATGGAGCCTATTCAGAAGACTATCTGCCGCACCGGCGCGGGTTCGATCTCTTTTTCGGCTTTCCCAACGGCGGACAGGATTACCAAAAATGGAACTTGCTCCGCAACGACCTCGAGGTGCCAAGCGATGGGCGGTACCTGACCGATGCACTCAACGACGAGGCCATCCGTTTCATTCGCTCGCAACAGTCAAAACCATTCGCATTGTGGCTTGCCCATCACGCGCCGCACAGTCCGCTGCAAGCCCCGGAAGCTCTCGTCCAAAAATACCAGCAGCGATTAGGAAAGGACGCTGACAAAGCGGTAGCGATCACCTACGCCATGATCGAGGCGATGGATATGGGGCTGGCTCGGGTGTTTCAGACACTGAAAGATGAAGGCTTGTGGGGCAATACGATGATTGTTTTCACCAGCGACAATGGCCCTGTGCTCAGGCGCGACGCCAAGTTTGGATCACAAATGCGATTCAACGGCCTATTCTCGGGCGAGAAGCAGTCGGTTTTGGAAGGGGGCATTCGCGTGCCCTGCATCGTTGCCTGGCCTGGCCACCTTCCGGCGGGTCGGGTCGAGTCCGTTCCGGTACACGGTTGTGATTGGCTGCCAACTCTTTACAGCGCCACAGGAGCGGGCGTTCCTGAGGGAGCCAAGCCATTGGACGGATTGAATTTACTACCCTTGCTCCGGGGGCAACCTACACGTGCACTGACCGCGCGACCGTTCCAGTTTCAACGCAACCGCTACGCACCCGTGCGTCATGCCAACGCGTCGATTCGCCAGGGCCGCTGGAAATTAGTTTGGCCCGGCAATGAAGCATCGCTCAAAAAGGATAGCGGCCGGGACAATCCTTCTTACCTGCGGGGCATCGTGATGCCGCATTGGCAGATGCCACTGGATCGGCAGCTCGATCCGCCTAGCACCGCCCCGCAACCGCCACCACGCCTGTACGATCTGCAAACCGATCCTGCTGAAAAAACAGACCTTGCTGCCAGTCATCCGCAGATGGTCAGAGCCCTTGCCCAGAAACACGACCTCTGGTTCGACGAAGTCACTGCCGATTGGCAGCGGTCTCGCGCCAACATTGTCGCCCAGGACCAAGCCTATTGGAAAAACCGGACCGCGCCCGATCCAACCGCACTGTTCAAAGACCATTGGCAATGGAAAGCGGCTCCTGCAGGTATCGACCCCACATCCGCTGACCCTTTGAAAATATTTCAAGGTTTCTGGAGCAACGATCCGGCAGACAAGTAATCGCGATCCGGCAGTTACTAAGCTTTGGCAGCGGGCGGTACCCTTTGGAGCACCTCGAAGCACTGGCACTCGTTTTGCGGCACGGCTTAAGTACTTGGCAATGCAAAAGGCTTCAAGACAAGTTGCCCATTCGTCCCTGGCGGTAGTCTTGGATCGCCTCCACGATTTCTTCTCGCGTGTTCATCACGAAAGGCCCTTGCCCAACAACGGGCTTGCCAATCGGCCCGCCTGTTATCACCAGTATACTCGCTTTCGTTTCGGTATCAACTCGAAACTGGGTTCCCTCGCGATCAAGAACGGCAAGTTCGACAGGCATGATCAAACTTTCGTTGATTCGAACACCGCCGAGCTGTGCAATGATCATCGCTGTATGGCCATCGGGAAGATCGCAAAGCCACTCCTTATGCGCTGCAAGCTGGACGTCGCCGGGACCTATCACCCCGTGGCTGCCCGAAGAATCACGGTGTTCCAGTTCCCCTTGGTACACGATCGTGACCGTCTCGAAGCCTCGATGCGGATGCTCTCCGACACCGCGTGTTGATTCATTAGGTGCAAACTCGTGTGGCCCAGCGTAATCAAGCAACAGAAAGGAACCGTTATTTATCGCACGATGCTAATCGCTGTAGCTCGGGATCAGATTTCGATACGCAGGGAGACGATTGTATGGCCGAAACACGGAGCAACGGTAAAAAAATCAGTAAGCTGTTCAGTCGAGACAACGATTGTCACCATCGGCAGCCGCTTCTCGTGTGGACTTTGGTCTTCCGGCAAGGCCTGGTTCCCGCGGCCCAGGATTCGAAAGCAACTCTCGCATCGATCTCAAAATGCCGCTGCGTTGCGGCATCAAAGCGTCTGACATGCTGCGTCATCCCACCGCCGCGTCGACACATCCGCCGCAGTGAAGCCATCCAACCGGAAATGCACGCCTGGGAAACTCGTTTGGAACGAAAGCCCGGGCTTGAAAAACACGTTAATCCTCATTCTTCCGAGGCTCGCCTGCCTTGGGATTTTGTGAAATTGTTGTGTCTGTCGGTTTTCCCGGTCGTGTAAGCTTTTCGAGTCCCCAACCTTGCCTAACTCAAAGCTGTCTCGCACATGTTGGCACCGAGGGAGAACGCTAAGTTTTCAACCTTGGATTGCCCAGCCGTAATGTTCCGCCAGGACCTGCCGGACCGCCTGCGCTAACTCGGCAAAACGTAAAGGCTTATGCATCAGGCGGAACACCTGCATCCGTTCGGCCTCGGTGCGAATCGCGTCGTCCAAAGCAGCTGACATCAAAATGCAGGGTACCGCCAGGTTATCTGCTCGTAGCCTGCTAATCAGTTGCAGACCGCTCAGCCGCGGCATATGCACATCAACCAGGGCTAAATGAATCCGCGAGTCATTGACTCGTTCAAGTGCCTCGTGGCCATCCGCCGCGACAACGACATCGAAGCCGCGATGCGCAAAAGCTTCGGCAAGCGTCTGCCGAAGCGCCGCATCATCATCAGTAACCAGTAGTTTAGGAGTAATCGACTGCATCGGCACGACAAGCTACGAATAGGCAGCAATGACGGAGGCGTAAGTGTAGCACACGAAAGATCAAAGGAGCGACTCCAAGCTGAAAGAAACGACAAGCCCCCCTCTATGATAGGTTACCAGCCCGGGTCACGACGCGAAAAGACTTTTTCTTACTTCTGTCATCTCTTGCAGAGATTTGTCGAAGTCCTACGATTAGATGCTGGTAAGGACCTGTGCAGAGCCCACCCGTGTTTTGCGCTATCGTCCGGCCGCACCCCTTGTGAGTGTATTGCTTCATACTCAAACACGATTATCCCTCCGTGGCTGCACCAATTGATAGCTTGACATTTTTTCAACGTAACGAATTCATTATCCGCCGCTTACATTCGCTTACTGGGTTGGTCCCATTGGGTGCGTACATGGTGGTCCATTTGGCCACCAATGCCAGCTTGCTCAACGGCGTGGAGACCTTTCAGAGGGCAGTATTCTCGATCCACGCGTTGGGGAAATTGTTGCCCCTGGTGGAGTGGGGACTGATCTTTTCGCCTTTGTTATTTCATGGTTTGCTAGGCGTTTGGATTGCGACAAATGGTCGCAGCAATGTTTCGCATTATCCCTACGCTGCAAATCGTCGATACGCCTGGCAGCGGTGGACGGGTCTGATCGCGCTGGTTTATTTAATGATCCACGTATTTCACCTGCACGGCTGGTTTCATTTTTCGCTGTGGCTCGATGGTGTTGCCAAACCGCTGGGGATGGCAAATTTTAAGCCGTACAATGCCGCCTCGACCTTGGCGACGGCGATGGATGGCTGGTTCTGGCCGGCTTTCTATCTGATCGGGGTTTTGGCATGCGTTTATCACCTAGCCAATGGGCTGTGGACCTCTGGGATTACTTGGGGGTTGTGGGTCTCGGACAAGGCCCAGAAGCGTGCAACCAAGGTTTGCTTCGCCTTCGGCATTGCGCTTGCGATCGTCGGCATTTCGGCCTGGTGGGCATCGATATCGGTTGATGTTGCCGAGGCGGAGAAGATCGAAAATCGCATGTACGAGGCGGCTCACCAGGCTGGGCTCGTTCCGCTTTCGGTGAAAAAACGGACCCAGCCCGATGTTACGATGGAGCCGTATTTTTCGGTTTCAGGAAAATCAGAAGAAGCTTCGCCGGAGCCTGAGAATCAATCAGGGGGAGATGTCACCGATGAGTAGTCATAGAGTTGTCGTTGTTGGGGGTGGGTTGGCGGGATTGGCCGCCACGATGAAGTTGACGGAATTGGGGGTTGCGGTTGACCTGATCAGTTTGACGCCGGTTAAGCGGTCTCACAGTGTTTGCGCCCAGGGAGGGATTAATTCGTGCAACGATCAGACCAGGCAATTGGGGGACAATGAATGGAAACATTTCGACGACACGGTGTACGGCGGTGACTTTTTAAACCACCAGCCTCCGGTGAAGGAGATGGCTGACTGGGCTCCCAAGGTCATTGATCTGATGGACCGGTTAGGCGTTCCCTTTAACCGCACTGGAGAAGGATTTATCGACCGCCGCCGTTTTGGTGGAACGCTTTATAAGAGAACAGCATTCGCCGGGGCCACTACCGGCCAGCAACTTCTTTACGGGTTGGATGAACAGGTTCGGCGACGTGAGGCGGAGG
>SLFV01000461.1 GCA_007124075.1 Roseimaritima sp. | reverse complement strand
TGAGTCGTGAATATTGCCACTGTTCCGTGAGCAACTGGGGCCGTTGGGTGCGATGATTGTCGTAAATCCGGAGTAAGCCTCGCGACCATCGGACCAACGTGATGCCTCGATTCCCCCCGAAATGTACGCATTACCGTTGGCTTGGGCCAAGCACATACCCGGATTTTGGTCTATCTGGACAGGAGCACCTCTGGACCAACCACCGGTCTTGATAAA
Organism: Roseimaritima sp.; assembly: GCA_007124075.1. Lineage (GTDB taxonomy): Bacteria > Planctomycetota > Planctomycetia > Pirellulales > Pirellulaceae > Roseimaritima. The sequence continues at coordinate 5,195 of SLFV01000461.1, read as the reverse complement.
CGCTCCGTCGAACATCGAAATCTTTTCCGACATCGCAATCGTGTTGCTCAACCCATCAATAACGTCACGAAACCGATAGCCCTGCCTTTGAATTTGGTTGTTGACACCCTGCCCAGCCCTGAACATCCCACGTGTCTCGCGCAATTGCTGCCCCGTGGGAGGAGTATCTCCGTGCAACCGACCGCGAACAGCATCGCCAAGACAGAATCGGTAATTAAGCGGCGAATGCGGATTTTGAGACCCCTGGAAGTTGGAAGGCAAGGGAGAGGATGGGCAAGTAAACGTCGCAACCTGTACACGCCAGGTAACCGGACTTGCAGTAGGGAATTCCCCCCAAGGCTGGATGTTCCTTTCAGAGTTGAGGGCGTCGAATACATTCTGCTGCTCGATGAATGGCAGCAATGGGATGATCCCGTTTCTACGGTCGGTATGATTACCCCCGATCCATTGCATCGGTGGCATAAAATTATAGGTGTCGTGGTGATTGTGAATCGCCAGGCCCCATTGTTTTAAATTATTCGTGCATTGCATCCGCCGCGCCGCCTCGCGCGCCGCCTGCACCGCCGGCAGCAGCAAACCGACCAACACTCCAATGATCGCAATCACGACCAAAAGTTCCACCAATGTAAAACCGGAACCACGTCTCGCCCTAGAAATACGCATAAACAACTCCAAAAACAGAAAGCCAAAAAAATCAGAGAAATCGTTGGGGCGGAAAAACCCCTTCGAATCCTCCAATGGTAAGGCTTAATGCCTTTGCAGTCAAGTCACACGTCCGGAAAAGAGCGAGAATTTCAGTTCTGCAAATTTTCGGCGAAACAATCGCTAGCGGTTGGCCATCGGCCAACTTTAGGGTAGTTCAGTTCGCCAGCATTCCTCAATGCACCGGAATTCTGGCAAATGCGACTACGGACTAACGCTAATTTTCCCGATTTTTATCGCTGTCAAAGCACTAGGCAGACCCCCGATGATTAATGGCGAGCGGCAGGCGGATCGTGACCGCTCGCCAAGACAAGTCGGCAGAATTGCCGCGCTACTGCTGCAGCGATACCGATTCCTGGCCTGCCCGCGACCCCATGCCACCCCAAACACCGTAGGGGCTCATGCCGCTCATGGTCCAAGACAAGGCCTGATTGCCCGTGTCGATAGTTTCGCTGACAAAAGACACGGATCCATCACCAAGCAGCACGTTTACCCCACCCGGATGCAGGCTTGTCGCCGTGGAAAGGACGCGGCCAGCATCGTGAATGTTCCCACCTTCACGGGAGCAACTTGGCCCGTTCGGTGCAATGATCGTTGTGAAGGCCGAGTAAGATTCCCGACCATCGGACCATCGCGTTGCCTCAATGCGGCCGGACAAGTAAACATTACCATTGGCCTGCGCCAAGCACATGCCCGGGTTGCTGTCGCCTTGCATTTCAACACCTCGAGACCAACCTCCAGTGTTAATGAACGCTGCGTCGAACATGGAAATCTTTTCCGACATCGCAATCGTATTGCTCAGACCGTCGATGACGTCGCGGAAGCGATACCCCTGCCGCTGGACATTATTATTGATGCCATTCCCTCGCCGAAACATTCCACGAGTGTTGGACATCTGATCATCACGATGTCGAACAGCATCTCCAAGGCAAAACCGGTAATTAAGCGGCGAGTGAGGATTCTGAGAACCCTGCCAGTTTGACGGCAAGGGAGAGGAGGGGCAAGTAAACGTCGCAACCTGGACCCGCCACGATCCCGGAATCCAGCCGCTGTCACTGTCAGGGCCTGCGTCCTGCCAGGGTGCGACTCGAAAATCGGACGAAATCGCGTCGAACACATTTTGCTGCTCAATGAACGGCAGCAACGGAACAATCCCATTGCGGCGACCGTGATGGCCACCACCGATCTGAATCAAAGCTGGCATGAATTGGTAGGTGTCATGGTGATTATGAATCGCCAGTCCCCACTGCTTCAGGTTGTTAGTACACTGCATCCGCCGCGCCGCCTCTCGCGCCGCCTGCACCGCCGGCAGCAGCAAACCGACCAGCACTCCGATGATCGCAATCACGACCAAAAGTTCCACCAGTGTGAAACCAGATAAATCCTTGGACCGAATTCGCATTTTTTTGTCCCCGCGAAAAGAGTAGAAGAGCAGCACCGCAATGAAAAGGGTTTCGGGGTCTGCGGAATCCCCTAACTGGCCTCCAACGTAGGGATTTCATCTCTTGAGTCAACCGTTTTCGGCGATTTCAAGAAAAAAACTTGACTTTTGTTTTTGGCGGTATTCCGCCACTAGCGCTCGCGCTGAACGCCGAAGGTGGGAGCACCATTGATGTCGTCGATCACGTTCCTGCTGCGGAGCAAGGCTGAAAATCAGCGGTGGTTGTCAATCGCCGGGTTTGCGGTTAGCTTCTCCGAGGCGTTGCGCTGCTGGCGAAACGCACGGATCGAAACCCCCGAATCATCACCCATCCACCCAACCGCTTAAACCCAAGTGATTGCCGCCGAATCTTCCCCCAGCGCCACGTTTCAACGGTTGCCTGATGATCAACGTATCGTGATCACGGGCTTGGGGTTAACCGCCCCCAACGGAAATGATTGGACGGCTTTTCGGCAAGCATTGCTGGAAGGTCGCAGCGGCGTCCAAGCCTACAAAATCCGCTACTTCGGTGACACCTTGGCGGGAATCTGCGATTTCGAAGCTAAACGCTACCAGCCCCGAAAGGAACTGCGCCGGGGAACGCGAGCTGGCAGCATCGGCATTTATGTGGCCAACGAAGCGGTCGGCCACAGTGGTTTGGACTGGCAGAACGTCGATAAGGCTCGCGTAGGGATCTACATTGGGGTTACGGAGCACGGCAACGTTGAAACCGAAAACGAGATCCACGAGATTAAAGGTTACGACTACAACACCGATTTTTGGTCGCACCACCACAACCCGCGGACCGTGGCCAACAATCCTGCGGGCGAGATTGCCTTGAACCTGGGGATCACAGGCCCGCACTATACGATTGGGGCGGCGTGTGCCGCTGGCAACGCGGGACTGATTCAGGGGGCTCAGCAACTGCGATTAAATGAGTGCGACGTTGCTTTGGCGGGGGGAATTAGCGAGAGCATTCACACGTTCGGGATCTTCGCGGGGTTTAACAGTCAAAACGCGCTTGCCCAGCACCCCGAACCGGCTCGCGCCTCCAGGCCTTTTGATTTGAAACGCAACGGGATCGTTGTCGCCGAAGGGGGGTGTGCCTACATTCTGGAGCGATTAAGTGACGCCAAGCGGCGGGGGGCTGAGATCATAGGCGAGCTGGCCGGTTACGCGATGAACACCGACGCAACCGACTTTGTGCTGCCCAATCCGGAGCGGCAAGCCGAATGCGTGCAGTTAGCGCTCAAGCGTGCCGGTTTGCAGCCGGAACAAATCGATATCGTCAGCACCCATGCCACCGGGACCAACAGTGGTGATTCGCAGGAGTGTCTAGCGCTCAGGACTGTGTTTGGCAATTGCACAACGGTGCGGTTCAACAACACAAAAAGCTACATCGGGCACGCGATGGGGGCCGCCGGGGCGTTGGAGCTGGCGGGAAACCTAGCTGCCTTTCGCGATCGTGTTGTCCACCCCACGATCAACGTCGACCAACTGGATCCCGCCTGCCAACTAAACGGCCTGGTACTGAACCAGCCGCAAGAAGTTCCGCAAGTCAATTACATCCTGAACAACTCATTTGGCATGTTAGGAATCAATTCAGTTGTTATCATTCATCGATACCTGTGACCAAAACGATGCTGGTTGCGGTTAGGCCTCCGGCAGAACGACATCATTCTGGAGTGCTGGACAGAGATCCCGATTCACCCGTTTTCAAGTCACGTTGTCGGCGTCCAATCACGTACGACATTCCCTTTGGAGTCACTTTAACCCATGACCAACGAAGAGATTCGAGAAGAGATCATTGACATCCTGCAAGACATCGCGCCCGACGAGGATCTGGACTCATTGGAGGACGATCAGTCGTTTCGCGAGCAGTTGGAAATGGACAGCATGGATTTCCTGGACATCGTGATGGAACTGCGTAAGCGTCATCGTGTCCAGATTCCAGAGGAGGACTATCCGCACTTGAACAGCATGACCAGCACCGTGACGTACCTTGAACCGAAGATGCGCGACATCGTGCGCAGTTAGTCCCCACGGAACCTAAGACCGTGTACGACACGATTATTATCGGCGCCGGAATGAGTGGCCTGGCGGCCGGGATTCGCCTGGCTCATTTTGATCAGCGCGTCTGCATCTTGGAGCGTCATTATACGATCGGTGGCCTGAACTCGTTTTATCGGCTGAACGGCCGCGACTACGATGTCGGGCTACACGCGATGACCAATTTTACTCGCAAGGGGGCCAAACGTGGTCCCCTGGCTAAATTGCTGAGGCAACTCAGACTCCGCTGGGAAGATTTTCAATTAGCCGAACAACGGGGGTCGGAGATTCGCTTTCCCGGGGTCTCGTTGCAATTTGGAAATGATGCAGAACTGCTCCGCAGTGAAATCGCGAGGCACTTTCCGAGCCAAATCGACGGCTACGACCGATTTGTCAGTCGTTTGTTGGATTACGACGACATGGATGGCACTCACGTCGATTTTATGCGGTCGGCTCGCGAAGTTATGAGCGAATGTTTGACCGACCCGTTGCTGGTGGAAATGCTACTTTGCCCGCTAATGTGGTACGGCAACGCACGCGAAAGCGATATGGATTTCGGTCAGTTCTGCATTATGTTTCGAGCTTGCTATTTAGAGGGATTTGCAAGGCCCTTCAAAGGGGTGCGTCTGATCCTTAAGAATCTGGTCCGAAAATTTCGCGGGTTAGGGGGTGAGCTTAAACTTCGCAGCGGCGTTGCCCGGATTCGCACCGACGGCGGGCGGGCCATCGGCGTGGTGCTGGACGACGGCAGTGAACTTCCCGCGCGTCGCATTTTATCCTCGGCAGGCGTCGTGGAAACGTTGAGAATGTGCGACGACCTGACTGAGGTGGAACCGGCGCACGCGGGCCAGTTGTCGTTTATCGAATCCATATCAGTACTGGAGAAGCAACCAGCCGATTTCGGTTTTGATAAGACCATCTTGTTTTACAATGACAGCCCGCAATTCCACTGGCAACGCCCCGAGCGTGGCCTATGCGATGTTCGCACGGGTGTGGTCTGTTCGCCCAACAACTACGTCTATGG
>SLFV01000165.1 GCA_007124075.1 Roseimaritima sp. | reverse complement strand
TCCACCAGCGTGAATCCGGTGAATCGACGACCAACAAAATGCATTTGAACACCTCTCACCCGGGAGGAAATAAGGAAAGGAAACTGACGGCCTGAACAGAATGCTGCCACACTCGTCATCCGCAGCCTATACACAAGCGTTTAACCCGGCTAGTGCTTCGTCAACGATTTATCCCAGGGTGGCGGAATTCGCCAGCATCGCTCTCGCACGAGAAATTCTGGCGAACCCGTTTACGGTCCGATCCTCGCCTTTGGCAATGGCATAACGCTTTTTTTCAAGCGACTCCTTGAAATGCCTTGAAAGATCGGATTGCGACCCAGTTTTTTTGGGGGGGCAGGAAGCCCGGCATTTTTACAACCAAAGGCCCTGTGGTGTTTTGCCGCACCGATCAATCGCGGGCACATGGGAAACCGACATTGCTTTTGTTCATCGCGGGCTGCTATCGTCGAAACGGTCCCCTTGGCGAACCCATCCTTTGACGAGTCCGCGGTATGCCGACACGTTTGACGCGATACATTCTGATCGAAATCTTCAAGATCTTCATCGTTACGCTGATCGCGCTAACCATGTTGATTCTGGTGATCGGCGTTGCGCGTCAATTGATGCGGGAGGGGATGGGACCGATGGCGGTGCTGCAACTGCTGCCGTACGTCCTGCCGATCAGCTTGCAATTCGCGTTACCGGCCACCGCGTTGTTTGCGGTCTGCTGTGTGTATGGCCGGATGTCCTACGCAGGAGAAGTCGCGACCATTAAAGCGGTAGGGATTTCCCCGGTCCAAGTGCTCAAGCCAGCTCTTTGGTTCGCCGCCCTGTTGAGCCCCGCCGCCGTTTGGCTGGGAGACGTTGCGGTTTCCTGGGGCGAACCGGGCGTCCGCCGCGTTGCGTTGCATTCGTTTGAAGAAATCGTCTACCGCGTCTTGAACGCTCAACATTCCTACAGCAGCGACAAAGGCTTTTCGATTTCGGTTTGTGGCGTCAACGGAAAAACGCTGGAAGGCCCAACGGTCACGATCCATGGCGGCAGTAGCGGGGTGCCGACCCAGATTATGGCTCGCCAGGGACAGTTGGAACTGGACCCCGAACGGATGGCCTTGGTGTTACGTGTCGTCGATAGTCGGCTGAGCGGAGGCGCGTTTCGCGGGCAGTTTGACGGCGAGGACGTGATCGAAATTCCGCTCGGGGATGCTTTCGCAAAGAATTCTGGCCAGGACGTCAACCCCAGCCAGTTGCCGTTGCATCAAATGCGATCCGAAGCCATTCGCACCGAACGCCAAGTCGAAAATGATCGCGGAAACTTGGCAGCCCAGGTTGGTTTTTCGTTGCTGACGGCTCGCTTTGACGAACTGGCCGGCGACCCCGTCAAACCACTGGAGGACCGCATCCGCAGCGGCAGCAGTCGCCTGATCCGCCTGCGTACCGAACCCTGGAGACGTTGGGCGGGAGGGTTTAGCTGCCTTTGTTTCGTGATCGTCGGCGCGCCGCTGGGGATCATCGCACGCACGTCCGATTACTGGACCACGTTTGGCATGTGTTTTCTTCCGATTTTGTTGGTCTACTACCCCTTGTTTGTGTTTGGGTTGGACCAAGCAAAAGATGGTTCGATGCCGCCCTACTCGGTCTGGCTGGGAAACGTCGTGATGGTGGCGATTGGAATCACGTTGATCTGCAAGATCCGACGTCATTAGGCATGGTGACTGCGGGCAAGCGATCGTCCGATTTGCTATCGAAGCGATGCCAGCAAATCGGATTGTCGGATTTGTGACGAAAAGCCAATTTAGCCGCTTTGCAGAACCGGTTCCGATTGCCTATGATTTGCCCAGCCCGCGTGACCTGCAATTTGAGGCAGTGGTGTCGCGTCTCACAGGTTGATCGGGGCAACGCGAGGTAAATTTCAGGAGGTACTTTGCGATGACACGCATTCCACTTTCTCGGGCCGAGGAGTTTTCCCGTCTGCGTCAGGAACGCTTGCAACGGAGCGTGGCGGAGATGAACCTTTCAGTGAGGACAACCAATTGCTTGGAGGAGACGGGGATTTTCACCGTCAAGGATTTGTTGCAGGCAACCCCAAAACAGTTGCTCGCGATTACCAACTTTGGTGAAAAAACGCTGGAGGAAGTCTACGTGGCGTTGGAGGAACTGGGTTTTTACCGTCCAGGGCGAGAACCCGCTAATTTGGACGAGTTAGTTGGCCGCGGTTCGTAACGCTCGGGTGGGCGTCGTAGACATTGGCGTCAAGGGCATCAGGTATCGTGCGATTTCCCAAACCCTGGAGTAAAAAACGTGGCAGCCGAATGGCGGCTGCGACGTTGGCCGGGACGGTGGGAGAGGCGGCGTTTCTGGCGACCTTGTTCCTCGCAGGTGTCCTTGTCCTGGCGCTGACGGTTGCCCAGCGGTTTATTCCGATTGCTTGGACACCGCTGGCGACGGGCCTTGGATTCTGGCTTTTGCTGGTGTTGGGCGTCGTTATGGTCGTCTTAAGCGGCACCGGGTTGATTCTGGGGATTCTGCGAATCGGAGCCAGCAGCGAACGCCGCAACGCGATCGCGCAGCGTGCCGAGGAACTGGAACTGATTGGCAAATCGGCCGCAGAATTCCCCTCGGTCCCCCAAGATAACCGTCTGACCGACAGCCCCGGCGTCAAACTTCGCTATCGTCTGCCCGCGACGAATTGGGCGGGCAAGCGCGTGGCCGCTGCAGCGGCGCTGGCGTTGATGTGGAACGCGGTCCTCCTGGTTTTACTGGTGGTCGTGATCACCAGTTTTTGGTCCGAACGACCCCGCAAGGTCCTGCTTGCGTTGTTGTTCCCGATGAGCGGAATCGGCATCTGGGCGCTCCGGCATTACATTTCTTGCTTGCGAAAAACGTCGGGCGTGGGTGCCACAATTCTGGAAATTGACCAACATCCACTCCGCCCGGGGGAAACCTACGACGCTTATGTGGTACAGTTAGGAAAGATGCAATTGCAGAGTTTGCGGGTTGAACTGATCTGCGAAGAGGAGTCAACTTTCCGGCAGGGAACCGACCTCCGCATTGACCGAACCCCAGTGATTTCCGAAATTCTGCTCGATCTCCACAATGTGCCCATTGACCTTGGAAGGCCCTGGGAACAAGAATTCAGAATCAAAATTCCATCCCAGGCAATGCACTCCTTTCGCAGTCCGCACAATGCGGTGCACTGGAAAGTTGTCGTTCGAGGTGAGGCGGATCCGTGGCCATCATTTTGCCAAAGCTTTCCCGTTATCGTTCAACCAAAAATTCCGCCCCCCAAGCGCAACCCGCGGTAGAGGTGGCCTTTTGTCGTGACGACGCGCGGTATGTCGGTGGCGAGGTGATGCGCTGTAATTGGCAGGTCAGGCCCGGGGCGTTGGGTGCGGCAGTCAGGGACGCCAAAAAGCGAATGGACTCTTCCGACGGATTGGCCCTTTCATGCTTGGAGGCGTCGGTGATGTGGTTTACCGAGGGTAAAGGAGACGAAGACATCCACGTCCATCATTTCCAGCGTTATTCGGCGAGCCATTACCCCGAAGGTTTGTCAGGACAACCCCAGTTTCTACGGACGCAACTTCCGGTCAGCCCCATCAGTTATCACGGGAAACTGCTGCGGATTTGCTGGTGCTTACGCTTGCGGCTATTCATCGAAAACGGGAGGGAAATCGTCGCTCAGCATCCTTTTGTCTTGCTGCCCAGTCATGCCCCACGGTGACTCCAATCCGTTTTGCACGCGGTTTATCCGGCCCGGAGCGATCCCGTTTCGCTTTCCGCAGGACCAAAACGCGGACGATTTAGTCCAGAGGTTGCGGGCTGGTCTGCGTGGGGCGATTGTCGGTCCCCATGGGACGGGTAAATCGACGCTGATCACTACTTTAATGCCAACGCTTCGGCATGCATTTGGGGGTCGCGTTCTTCGTCAACAATGCAGTTCCCAGGGTCGGATTCGTTTAGCGGAATTGCATCGCATGATCGCTCGGGCGGGGGACGGATTGCTGGTAATCGATGGGTTTGAACAGCTATCTCGCCCGCAACGGATCCTCTTTCGCCTTGCCCTGGCACGCAGCAACTGTGCCTTACTGGTCACGACCCACCAACCCTACGCGTGGCTGCCCGTCGTTTGGCGAACCGAGATTGAAGATCGGTTAGCCCTGGGGCTGACCGCCGAACTGCTGGTCGGCCAAGCAGAGTACTACCAACGTGGCATGAAAGTATTCCAGAGGCTGTGGGCGCAGCGGCGTCCCAACCTCCGCGAGACATGGTTTGCGATGTATGACGACTATTTCACATGGTCCACCGTCACGCACGGTCAACCAATCCGCTAACGCGACCGGCAACAGCCCTATCCCCGCGTCCGGACCTGCGCAGCAAGAATCAACGCTCCCTGGCGTCGTTTGGTGGCGTCGTCTGTCAGGCAATATCCTTAAATTACCTAAATTCCCCATGCATCCAGTTGCAATAAGTTTTTCACGCGATATTATCGGAGACAGTGTAGTGATCCCTACGACCAGACCTTTTCGCCGGAAACTTGCTTTTTTGGGTTTTTAGCATGAAATTACGCGTATTTTTCACTGCGATGGCATTGGCCGCAGTGCTTAGCAACGTGTCGTCCGCAGCGGGAGGAAAGCTGTCGCGAGCCGTCGGATTGAAAAAGGACAGCAAGCCTGCTCCGTCGAAGCCGGTTGCAACTCCAGCCCCGAAAACCCCGATTGCGAAGCCGCAGCGTCCCGCCCAGCCCTCTTCGGAAGCGGAAAAACCGATCGTCCAGCCGATCATGCTGCCTCAGCCGACCGCATTTTTGACGTCGCTTTCGCGGATCACCACACAGCAATCACTGACCGTTGCTTCCTTCCAAAGCATTACCCAAGCCGTCGGCGGAAGCGTCCCGCAGCCAGCCCCGCAGCAACGTCAGCCGCTTCAGGGCACCGCCCCCCCCGCAGCATCCTACGCCGTCCTGGGTAAGGTTTGTGGTGTTGGAGGTGGAACATCGTTTGCCAGCTTCAATCCCGCTCCCGCTTCCAGTGGGTTTGGTTTCTCCAGCGGGTTTGCTTCGTACAATTTCTTCAGCAGTCGCTCGGTTTTCGGGGGTTCGGGTTTCCAAAGCTTTGGCTTTCAGTCTTCATTCTTAGGTGGTGGCCTGCCCAGCTTTGGATCGGGAACCGTCTTCGGCGGATTGTTGGCCAACTTGTTCTCGGGTGGCTCTGTTTTCGGGGGGGGTCCTTTCAGCAGCCCGTTTGCGTCGTTCTCCCGCGGGCAAAACGTATCCGCATTTTCTGCTCAGTCGTTCGCATCCTTCGGCAGCACGCCGACCTTGATCACCGCCAGTCCGATGTCTACGATTGCATCGGGCCAGAGTTTCCAGACGATCAGTCGTGCCGAAGTTGCTTCGATCACGACGACCGAGACGAAACTGGTTGCTGCGGTTGCAGAGGCAC
>SLFV01000487.1 GCA_007124075.1 Roseimaritima sp. | reverse complement strand
TCCCAGCGCGCGGACCTCGTCGCCCTCGCGAATGGCCAGGTAGTCTCCCAGAATGATCGTCCCAACGCTGTTTTCCTCAAGGTTAAAGGCCAATCCGATTGCGCCGTTGGGAAACTGAACCATCTCCCCGGCCATCACCCCCGACAGCCCGTAAACCCGCGCGATCCCGTCGCCAACCTCCAAAACAGTGCCCACCTCGCGGACGTCGATCTTGGTTTCAAACTGTTCAATCTCAGCCTGCAAGACCGAGGCAATTTCATCAGAATTAAATTTCATTCGTGTATCTTTCCCACAATTGGCGGGACACAAAAAAAGAGTGTGGAATGGACCTTTACATAACTACCGCGAAGCGGTCAAAATTCTCCAGCAAACGCTTCGAAAAACCTTTTTGGGCTTGCCGCGCTACCGCTTCCAAGCGGGTTGCCGCACTGGCATCAAAAACCGTGTCGCCAACACGGACCACGATCCCGCCCAATAGACTGGCGTCGACCACCTCTTGTAGTCGAACTTGGCAGGCGAACAACGACTCCAAACGCTTCTCAATGCTCCTCCGCAAGTCATCGCTCAGCGCGACTGCCGAACACACCTCGGCAACCACACGTCCCAACAGCGCGTCGTGCTGAGAAACCGCTGCGTCGTAGACGGCATGGATGTAGCCCAGTCTGCCACGAACCGCCAAAACCTTAAGAAAACGCAACATCACCGGATGCAACTGATCCCCAATCAAGCGGTCCAGGACTCGAACTTTCTCCGCGACTGCGACACGCGGCGAAGCCAGCGCAACGCCCAATTGAGGATGCTGCACACATGCTACATCGACAAACTGCCCCAGTTCCGCCAGCACCTGGTCGACGGCGCCCTCCTTGTTGGCCGCACCCAACAACGCTGCGGCATAGGTTGCACCCAATTTCTCGGCACCGGTGTCTAACACGGTTTCAAATTTAATTAGCTCGGGCATCAGTAACTGGTCCAGCAAAAGAGTCCGCGACGTTAATTAGCACTTGGCAGGTGATCGAGTGACTGCCGAATCAAATCCGCGTGATCCTCCGACTTCAACTCCCGCCCCACAACCTGTTTTGCCAACGACATTGCAATCGAGGTCGTTTGATCCGCCATTTCAGCCAAGGCCACCTTCTTGGCCGACTCAATCTCGGCTATCGCACGCTGCCTTGATCGTTCGGCCTCCTCCTTCGCCATCTCGACAATCCGTTGCCCCGAAACCTCTGCGTCACCACGCGCCTCGTTCAGCATTGCCTGTATCTTGGCCTGGGCCTGGTCAAGCTGAGCCTGCAAATCACTGCGCAGCATCACCGCTTCCTTCCGCGCCTCTTCCGCATCGACCAAGTCGTTGTGAATCCTCGATTCGCGAGCCTGCAGGCCACGTAAGATCGGCGGCCAAACAAACATCGCCAAGACGAAAAAAACAACCACAAAAATCATCAAATTCCAGATCGCTGAGCCGACATCCACGTTGAGTAGCGGACTGGTGGGAGGACCATGATGAGCGTGACCTGCGGCAGCCAGTTCACGATCGCCAGCGATCTCCGCCGTCGCGTCGACCGCCATTAAGCTCGGCTGAAAAACGAGCGAAACCGAACAAGCAATCAGGCACAGCAACGGAAACAAAGCGATTCTTACGTTCATGAATCATCTCAGATGAGAACAAGCTAAAAACAGGGCACAACAAACCCGCACTGCCCTATTTAACGCTAGGAAGAATGAACGCCAAGATCAGGGCAATCACCGTCACCCCTTCGATCAAAGCGGCCGCGATCAGCATATTGGTCCCGATCGGACCACTCGCCTCGGGCTGACGAGAAATGGCGTCAACGGCCGACCCACCATTGCGACCGATACCCAAACCAGCCCCCATCAGAATCAGCCCCATGCCCACGCCGATCCCTGCACGCCCCCAATCAGGCACGCTCAACGTGGTTTCTTGCGCGAAGGTCAACATCATCAATGCAAGTTCAAACATCTCTCAATTCGCTCCAAATTTGTGGTGGCAAACCCAACGAGGCTGCCAAAAGGTGTGGCTATCGCCAAACTGAAAATCAACAAACGATCAAACACATCTGCCCCTACAAGAACAGACAATGGATACTTCCCAAAACTAAACAAGACACCGTCAGCGGTTTTCCACCAACAGCCAATCAAACCGCATGTGCCACGCGACCGGTTGCAGCATCCGCTTCGCCTTCATTTCCATCGTGACCGTGATCACCGCCATGATGTGAGACCGCGCCGGCGGAAATAAACAACACCGTCAAAAAGGTAAAAATAAATGCCTGCAAGCAGCAGATAAACAATTCCAGCAAGGTCAAAAGGGCGCCGCCCACCACGACGGCAAACCCAACCCCATAACCCAAAGTGCTGCCAGCTTGCGCGGCCGAGAAAATCAACAAAACAAAGGCCGCGATCACCAAGTGACCCGCCATCATCGTCCCAAACAAACGCATCGCCAAGACAGTGCACTTGATAATCAACCCCATCCATTCCAGCACGTACAATCCAATTGCTAGCGGCAGCATCTTAGCCTCCCAGCCGATCGGATTAAAGTGCGCAAAGAAAGCCTTGGCTCCCACCTCCCGAATCCCAATGAACAAAATTGCAAGAAAAGAGGTGAGCGCCAAAACACCATTGAGCGCAAGGTTGCTGGTTGCAGTACCACCCCAATGCGAATACCCAACGTCCCCGGTCAACAACTGCAGAACATAGCCAATCGGCAGCAGACCCAGGACATTGCAAAACAAAACGAAAAAGAAAATCGTCCAAATGTAGGCAATATACTTGTCCGTTAGTCCACCCAAATTGGGACGCGCAACTTCATCACGGACAAAAGCGCAGATGGCCTCCAGCAACTGAGCAAACCGTCCTCGAGTCTCCACCCCCGCTATCGAATCCCCACGAGGACGGATCCTCCGTGAAGCGTAAAGGAAAGCCAGGCTCATCACGAGGGCAGACACCAACGTCATCAGCATGTGATTGGTGAAATAAAAACTGTACTGCCCGTCGTAAATATGCAAGAACGGTACATCGCCACTAACCCCAGGAACGGGAAACCTCAAGATCGGCTCCGAGTGCAACGCATGTGGCAAAACATGGTCAACCGGATCATGCACGCCCGGGTCGGAGGCAGCCAGCCAGGGGGAAAGGTAATGGTTCAAAGCCAATGTCATAACGTCAGGATTTTTCGAAACGAGCAAAAACGGAATGAATACCCCACCGCCGACAGCGAGAGGGACACTGGCTTTGGGCAAAGACAAAGATTTCCGCCAAAAGGAAGGCGTAATACCAAAAGATGCCCCACAGTCCCACACTTTGTCGAGGGGCCAACTGCCAGTTCCAGACAAAAATTAGAAATATAAATGCGAGCGAAAACCGGATTGCCATGGAAAGCATAATGCCGGCCGCGACGACGCCGCCAGCACGCTGCCGGACCCCCGTGCGAGCAAACACCAAGGGAACAACCGATAGCATGGCAATTACTAATGAGACAGCACCGACCAGCCACCCGAGAGCCAGGTCGATACCGGTCGCGATTTGTAAAGCCAACAAGATGACCGCACAGATAGCGAACGCGCCAAAAATAGCTAGTAGCAGCCGTTGAATAGAGACCATAAATCGTTCGAAGCCAGTGAACCAAATAACGTAATCGTGAATAAAAAACCCCGTGGCGACTCCGCGGATTTCACAACCATTGACGCGACTTAACGACAAGCCGAACGATCGCCAGCAAAAAACCGGCCAGACTGAGCCCCAGTAGACCCCAGGGAGTTGACGTGTTCAGCCAGTACCGATCAGCCAGCGAACCACAGTACATCGAAGCCAGTACAATAGCGGCAAATTCGACCCCCAACCCAATCATGCGAATCGGACTTTGGCCGCGGTCTATTCGACCCATCTTCTTGTCACAGCCCAACGTTGCTCGTCGCGAAACCCATCGCTCGCTTGATAGAAAAGCTTGTCCTGACTTGCAATTCAATGCAAGCGGTGCGGGCGGAAAAAATTGTTGTTCGGTTAGCAACCCCGAACGACCAGGCTGGCATTCTCGATTCGCAACAGTAAAGGGACGGCAGTGCTGGAGCCTCATTTCTCGCGGCTGGGAACTCGCGACCGCCCCCCCAACTGGTGAGCTCAGATTGCGACTTTCTGCCTCACATCGGGCCGACACTTGGCCCCGGTTCAACTTTACGCGCCGGTCGAGCAAGATGGTCGTGGCGGGCAAAGTCCCATTGATTGCAGGATGAAGCAACTGACGCAGGGTAATTTACCATTAGCACGATTCGGGAATCCTCTACTAGAAAAAAACGGCTGCCCTTGGCATAATGGTTGAGGAAAGATCAGCCCCTTAGAGGTTCTGTTGATCGCCCGTTTTCGTGCACAAGGAGAATTCTCTTGATCACCACCGCCGAGCTGAAATCCCAAACACGCCGAGACCTGGCCGATTTGGCGCGTCAACATGAGATCACCGGTTGGCATGGCATGCGGAAGGATGAATTGATTGAGGCATTACGGAAGGTGCAGCGACGGGCACGGCGTAAGCCAGCGGAGGCGGCGGGCGGCAGTGCCGAGGTAGCTAAGGGTTCCGCCAAGTCCGGCGGTGGGGAGCAGAAGGTCCGGTCCCGCAGAAAGCCGTCGCTTAAATCCGGCTCATCGGCCAAATCCTCGGCTCGTTCCACCGGGTCTGCCGTGGAAAAAAAACCTTCGGTCAGCGGGGCGGCGGCCTCCCAGAAAGCGGCTTCGCGGAAGTCCAGTAAGCGAAGCCGTCGACGCTCGCGGGTTGTGGAGACAGCCCCGAAACAACCAACGCTTTCCACAGATTCGTTGCGAATGCTGAAGGAGAAGCAGGCCATGCGGGAGCGGTTGAAAGACCTTTCCATGCAGGTTTCCGTTGGCAGCAGAGGAGACGGACGCTCCGAGGATACGGGCACGCAAGCGGAGAAGGACCGCGCCATTTTACTGGTACGTGACCCGTTTTGGCTGCATGTTGCTTGGGAGATCACGCGGGCTTCGGTCCAGCGGGCTCAGGCCGCACTGGCGGAACACTGGCACACGGCTCGCCCGATCGTCCGCTTGGTCACAATCACCGACGCAGCGACGAATGCCGCCGAACAAAAGGTTCGTGACATCCAGGTTCATGGTGGTGTTAATAACTGGTACATCGACGTGCTTGGAGAACCGGCCCGATATCGCGTCCAGATCGGGTACCTTTCGGGACAAAGCCGAGAGGATGAGCATTTTCATATCATTTGTCGCAGCAACATTGTGCAGACACCGGTCCCTGGGGCGTGCGATCCAATTGACGCTCACTGGCAAGACATTGCTGAGAATTATGAGCGAGTCTTCTCGCTCAGTGGCGGGCACAATGACGGCACCAATGGAGACTTGCGGGAGGTGTTTGAAGAGCGTTTGCTGAGGCCGATG
>SLFV01000079.1 GCA_007124075.1 Roseimaritima sp. | reverse complement strand
TAGGGGGTCCTCCCTATCAAATCATGAACGTTGCGATGTACGTTGACGAGGCATTAGCGACCACCTACCGCTGCGATGGTCTGATCATCAGCACCCCGGTCGGCTCCACCTCCCACAGCATGTCAGCGGGCGGTCCGATTTTGCACAAGGATTTGGATGCGTTTGTCGTCTGTCCCATCAGCCCGCACACGCTTACTTTTCGTCCGGTCGTTGACTCGGGCGATCGCGTGTTTGAACTAAGGGTCGAAGCCCCCAATCCATCAACCAGCATCGTCGTCGACGGACGTGTTCTGGGAACGATCGAACCGGGAGACCGCGTCCTGGTGCGTCGCGCGTCGCAAGCCTTTCAGATGCTTCAGGTTCCTGGGAAAAATGGCTATCGAACACTCCGCGAAAAACTTGGCTGGGGAGGCAACGCCTTACCATCTGTCTAAGGTGTCGGAGCCCCCGGCCCTGCACAGCGGGAACCGCAGGGTCAGATATGGAGAGCGGGAGGCCGAATCCAATTTGTCACGGATCCCACGTCACTAACTTATTATGCCGAACCCGTCTTATTATGCCCTGCTGCCGCTCGCCTTGGAGCACAAAAAACCCTATTCTTTAGGACTTGTTCATCTCCTACCTCTGTCAAGGCCATCGTCATTCAACGCAGGAACCAGCTAGCATGAGCAACAGTATCTACGATCGCAAAGTCGGCGACATCATGACTCGCGATCTCGTCACCATGGGGGCCGCTGGCACGATCCACGAAGCCCTGGAGTTAATGGGAGAGAATCGCGTTTCCGCTTTGCCGATTATCGATCGCAGGGGAGCATGCGTGGGCATTCTCTCCACCAGTGACCTGGTCGATATCACTCGTGAGGTCGATCAGGATGTTTACGACTTGGATTATGTCGATCCAACTTCAGGCCGTTTCTTGCTAGATCGCCTAGCCCACAGTCTTGGCAACGAGCCGATTGAGTCATTCATGTCGGAAACGCTAACGACTGTCACCGCAGAAACCAGCATCGCCACTGCGGCCAAGAAAATCCTTAAGGCTCGCGTTCATCACCTTCCGGTCCTTGACCCGCAAGATCGCTTGGTGGGAATCGTTTCCTCAATCGATATATTGGCGGCTTTCGCGGAAGCCGGGCCTGATACCTAAAGCTGTGGCGTGACCTTGGTGTTCCCAAAACCTTATCGCAGTGGTAGTGTTCCACTGCGCGTCGTTTTTGCGGTGTTGATCATTCTGTTGGGTATTTTTTTGTCGTGGCATGCAACGCGACCGCAACAGGTGCCTCAGCAAAACGGTCTTAGACCGCTGGATCCGCTCCCAATCGGCGGCCTGTCTGCGGCCGAAGCCGCATACCAGCTCAGCAGCGCAGCGTTGGCGGCTAGTGAAGAAATGCAGCCCGCCGTCGCGGCCGCGCGTTGGCAGCAATTGCTGGAGCTACAACCGGAAGACCCCGACGCGGTCCCCAACCTTGCGATCGGCTACGTGTTATGGTTGCGTGAATTATCGCGACGCATAACGGACCCCAACCTTAGTGACGCGGACCGACAGAGGGCCGAGCAGGAATTCGAGGCGGTTATCGATGCCGCTAGGGAAGCGCAGCAGCAAGCTGCTCGCAATCCCCAAAAGCCTGAACTAGGGGACTGGCTGGCCGCTGCAATCCAACAGCAGCAGATCGAACGTCTACTCGTTGAACAACAACCACCAGCCCGACTCCAACTGTGGCAGCAATTGGCTGCGGCAAGCCTGGAAAGCACGCGACCCTTGATCCTGGTGGGGCCGCTGATCAAACTGACGCAACGGATCCAAGGTCCCGGTCGCCAGCTTCCCGATACGCTCGCCCCGCGATACGTAGACGTCTTAACGCACGCGTCGGACCAACACCCGCGGAACCTGTTCGTGGCGGTTGAAGCGTTGATTCAGCTCCTGCAGACCAAGGATCGGCAAGCCCTCGGTCTGGCGCGGCGAGTCGCCACGGCGGCGGCACCCCTGGAGGGATTGCTGGTCCAGTTTGCGGTTGCCGACGAAGCATTCGTGCAACGGCAGATCACAACGATCCTGACCGCGATCGATGAAGGTCGCTGGAACGATACCTTGACGCCGGCTTTACAAATTCGCAACGTGCTGACATCGACCGAAGTGATGCGAACCGATCGACGACGCGCCGACCCCCACCCCCTGGATTTACTTTCGTTCGACGGGCTGCGCCGCTGGTCCGCATTGATATCCCAGGCCGCATCGATCCCGCCATCCGAACAGGCGATCACGTTCACACTAGATTCTGAGACGTTGCCCGATCAGGTAACCGCCTTTGCTGTCGCCGATATCACTTTAGATGGGAACGCTGAATTATTGGTCGTACGTAAGCAAGAATTACTTGTGTTTCAGCGCGATAAGGATCAATGGCAACTGTCCCTCCAGCAGCCGATTGCAGCGGAGACGTCGGGCGTATTGGTAACCGATCTGTTCATGGTCGATGCCAGCGATGCATCGCGTCTGCAAAAACCGTTTGTGGTAGCGGAGGACGCCCCCGCGTCGGAAGATGCCGTTCCACGTCACGATACCTTCCCGTGCATTGTCTTGTATGGTGGAAAAGGGGTCCAAGTCTTTCGCTTTGATGGACGCCAAAACACAAACCACCCGCCGCGACTTTTGACGCCAACAACGCCAACCGGTATGGAAGGCATTCGCGACGTGTTGGCCGTTGCGGTCGGAGATATCGATGCGGATGGCGATTTAGATTTAGTGGTGGCTACCGAAACCGATGGTGTTCAGCTTTGGATCAATCGCGGCAACCTCACGTTTTTCGAGGTCTCGCGATTTAGTGAAAACATCCCGACCGACGATCCGATCACGGCGATGGCGGTCGGGGATATCGACCGCGACCTTGATCTGGATATCGTCCTGACGCATGGCAAATCAGGACGCATTGCGGTACTGGAAAACCTGCTGCACATGCAATTCCGCTGGGTACCATGGGATGAGATTCCCACGCTCGTCAAGCCTTCGTTTGTGCAGATGCAGGAACTGGACGGCGACGTGTCGTGGGATCTGGTGCTCGGGGGCGATTCCGGCGTGACCCTTGTCTTCACCAACACGATCCAAGCTGGCCAGGTCCAGGTTGATCGAATCGAAACACTAGATCAACCGGGGACGGCAGGCGTTCTGGCGGATTTCAATAATGACTCCTGGTGGAATTGGCTCGCAATCGGACCGACAGCAGCCCGCGCATATCGTTTCGGCCCCTGGGGAGTGCGGCAGGTTGAATTGCAAGGCGAACTGCCACTGGACAGCAACCAATTGTGGGCCGGAGATCTAAACGGCGATGGACTGGCGGATCTGGTGGGTATCGCTGCGGGTCAATTGTGGACCGCAACCAACGTGACCGCTAACACGGGTCATTTCCTGACGGTCCAGTTTGTCGGTAAAGATGACAACGACGAGCGTTCAGGTCGCGTCAATCATTTTGGTATCGGCACAGTGATGGAAGTGCGATTTGGCTCGCACTATCGCGCCCAGGCGATGACCCAGCCGCAAGTCCATTTTGGGCTGGGAGCGCAGCAACACGTCGACGTGCTCCGAGCCGTCCTGCCCAACGGTATCACTCAAAATACGCTCCGTCCCGCTGTTGATACGGTCGTCCACGAGCAGCAGTCGCTGAAAGGATCCTGCCCGTATTTGTACAGTTGGGACGGCCAGCAGTTTGCTTTTGTCACCGACTGCCTTTGGGCCGCCCCGTTGGGACTGCAAATCGCCGCAGGTCGCGTGGCACCCGATCGTCCCTGGGAATACCTCAAGGTCCCCGGTCAGTTGGTCGCCCCCCGCGATGGTCATTACGAACTTCGGATTACCGAGGAGCTTTGGGAGGTTGCCTACATCGACCACGTCACACTGCTGGCGGTTGACCACCCCGCGGATGTGGAAATTTTTACCAACGAAAAGGTCGGCCCAAGCCAGATCGCACAGCCGACAATTTTCGCCTTTTCCCCCGACAGTCTGCGTCCGGTCCAGACAGCGGTCGACACCAACGGTCGCGACGTTACGGACTTGTTGCGAGAGGAAGACCAACGCTTCGTCCAAGGCTTCGATTACCGGCTTCGTCAGGGACTGTGCCCTCCGCACTGGATCGACCTTGACCTGGGCCCCGTGCGAGAATCGGAACGCGTCCTGTTGGTGCTGACCGGTTGGATTCTTCCCACCGATACGTCGTTGAATATTCAAATCGATCAAAACCCCGACTTGGCGGCAGTCGAACCTCCGTCGGTCTGGGTGCCCGTGGACGGATCCTGGCAGCTTGAAATCCCTTTTATGGGTTTTCCAGGCGGAAAGACGAAAACGATTGTCGTTGATTTAACCGGACACGTCCGCCCCGAAGATCCACGCGTCCGCATCCGCACCTCGGCACAGATCTACTGGGATCGAGCCGCTGTTGCGATCGATCCTCCCACGGATGACCTCATCACGCGCGACTGTCCCCTGGTCAGCGCCGATTTGGATTGGCACGGATTCTCCAAAGCCTTGAAGCCCTCCCCGGATCAGCCAGAGATCTACGACTACCAACAAACCGACGCCAACCCCCGCTGGCCACCGCTAAACGGGCAAGCGACCGCCTACGGCGATGTCATGCCATTGCTGACCGAACGCGACGATTTGATGGTGGTCATGGCCGGCGGCGACGAAATCCGCCTTCGTTTCAGCGGCGCAAGCGAACCCATCCCGGCAGGTTGGAAGCGAGATTTTATTCTACACTGTGTTGGCTGGGATAAAGACGCGGACCTAAACACCTTAACCGGCCAGCAATTCGGACCGCTTCCCTTCCAGGCCATGCACCGCTATCCACCGCCGTACTACCAGTTTGACAACGCAGCCCAAGTCCTTCGGCGGAATGCCCACCACCTGACTCGCCAGCAGGCTTTTCGTCACTTCTGGGGAAGGGCCGCCTACCGCCCGAAACGCTTCCAGCACCTCCTGCCAACGAAAGATCCCCCATAGATCAGCAACGACCGATAACCATAGCTCCGGCCCTTCCGCCAGCCACTGATCGCAGTACAAGTCTCGCAGATCAGACTTGGCCAAAACCTACGTGCAGGCTATTCTTTCTTATGTCGAGATAATTTGCACGAGTTTTCAATTTTGGCACATCGTGTTACATGGCGACGGCTTGGGTCAAAGGAATAGGATGCAGACTGTTTTTCATGACTCGAAGTGTGAGCACGGGACAGTGCGGTGCGTTGCTGGCCCACGCTTCAGGGTGTGACGATCCCGAGCCAGCACAGCGAGAGTGTTCCCGTGTGTTTTCCCCAAAAAAAACAAACGCTTCCTCTCAACAACCATGGCGCCCATAGCTCAGCTGGATAGAGCAACGGACTTCTAATCCGTAGGTCGTAGGTTCGAATCCTACTGGGCGTACTTTCAAAGTGAATCTGCACCCTGTTTTTG
>SLFV01000278.1 GCA_007124075.1 Roseimaritima sp. | reverse complement strand
GGCCGTCTAGCTTGCGAACCGTGTTCACCCACGAGACGAGCTCGTGGGGGTCTAAGACGATGCGGGAAATCAAAAGCCCAGGGGGAGCCGTCGGTTGTGACGAGTCGCCTGACGTGCATCAACCCACCTCCCCTGCGTCGCGGGGGAGGTCGGGCTCTGAGGCCCGGGAGGGGGCCGTAGTCGACGCTGATTCTTTCGTGGGAGCTTCGCCTGGTTCGGGAACGCTACGGGCAGGATCACGATCTCCGAGCGGTCCCCTTGAACCAGCCCTCTCCCGGGCCTGAGAGCCCGACCTCTCCCAGACGGAGAGGTAGGTTGTGACGGGCGCGTCTGACGCAAGTCAGAGCCGCGGAGCGATCTGTTATTGATCCCGCGATGCTAACCGCCTGTGGGCAACGGGAGCTGACTCTCATGGGCCTTTCGATTTTTTGATGGTCTGGCAAGGTCTCTCCCGGCGTCAGTCCTGGTTTTCCGCAGGTCCTTCACCCCCGTGGTCGCTGTTGCCTCCGTTTTGCCAATGGTCAAACGGCTGGCCACGATCTTCCAGCGGAATCGGTGTCGCGCGACCATGGGCGACGTGCGAAGCCATGACTGCCGTAATCATCTCGATCGTCATCGCCGCGGATGCCCCGTCGCACAGTGGTTGCGTGCGATGAACCATGGCATTGATTAAATCCGCAGCGACGGCACGATGGCTCATCACGTCATCGAATGCCTGTTTGGCGGCACGAAGCGACTCGCCACTGTTTCGTCCTGCTGCGTCGGCATCGATAACCAGCAAGGGTTGCCAGTCGCGTTGTGGGCGGCGCACGTCCCAGGGATTGCCGGGTTGAACGTACGCAAACGGAAACCGATCACACTTCATGTCAATCACCCCTTCGCTGCCGATCACTCGCAACCCAAATCCTTCCGAATCGGTCGCATCGTCTGCGATTGAATCAAAGTATCCGACCCGACCGTCCTGGAATAGAAAGCGGCTGTGCAGGCGATTGCCGGCCATCCGCCCCAAGGCTTCATTTCCTGGCTGAAGGTCATCAGCGGTAATCTCCCGGTCATCCTGAAGGATGGTCGCGGCGCAGCTACGTGGTTTGCCGCCCAAAAAGTGCATCAGGTTCAACACATGGGATCCCAATACCCACAGATCCTCGACCCCGCCGCGTCGATCCCCTTTGCCGCGACCTCGCATTTCAAGCACCCGGCCCAAGCGGCCATCGCGGATCCAATCACGAACCAACTCAAGTTCTGGCAAGTAGCGGTTACGATGCGCAACGGCGATCTTCACATCGCGGGCGTCGGCTGCAGTTAGGATCTGATCCGCCTCGGCTGGATTTCTGCAGAACGGTTTTTCGATATACAAACCACGGGCACCCGCCTGGATTGCCGCCAGCGCCATATCGCGATGCTGATCGGGATGTCGAGGGCAAATCGCGACGATCTGCGGGGTATGTTTCCGCAGCATATCACGATAATCAGCGTATCCCGAATCGACTTGCAGGCGTTGCATGGCGTTGCCCAACCCGTCCGCATTCGGGTCCGCAACCGCCACAATTTTTGCTTCTGGCAGGCTGAGCCACACTTTATCCAAGCCATGCCCGTAATTGCCGCGACCCGTGTGCCCAATCACCCCAACGGTCCAGCGCGGACCGTCAGCAGCAGTCGCTGCCAACGCACTGACACCCAAGGGCAGGGCAGCGCTGCCCACAAGCAAGCAACGTCGGGATATTTTGTCATTCGTGACGGACCACATGTCAATCTCCAAGGGGTTACAGAATCAATGCCGGTAATGAGAGGCCAATTCTTCCATTTCCGAATCAAACCACCGTTTAACCGTTAGCCGCAGGCGTACGGAAAACCCGTTGGTCTTGACGACCACGCGTACACCTGCGGTTGACAGTTAAACGACCACTGTTTGACGGCTACTGCCAAAGCAATTCGTCGCGTCGGAGGAGCTGCAGCATTTCCTCAACGACCGCAGGGTGATTGTCCGACGTGAAGAACACGATCGTGTGTTATCATCAATCTCAAGTTCTTTCAGCAGGTCAAGCAACCTGCCAACATCGGCATCCATCCGCGTGATCATCGCCGCAAATCCTTATTCAGGATTGGGCCATTCCCGGTCGGCGTAAATGCCATAATCGGGGCTTTCCATGCCATCTTTCCGCACACGTCCCGCCTCGTTGTTTGCATGGGGAATGGTCCAATGGATGAAGTCGCCGCTGATGCAGCGACCTGTAGATATGCACACGGATTGGATGCAGGCCACCGATCCGAAAATCGGTGGGCCTCGTGGATCCGCAAGGAGCCGTTTTCAACGCAAAACGCATAACGTTTGGTTTGGCTGGAAGTTTTACAAACCGCGGACGACAAACCCATCACGATACTCTTTTTTCAACAACTGGTTTGCCGCTTCAAGATTCGTCACCCGTAACTCGACTGCGTCCCACATCAATTTCGTGTCAGGAAAGCGATTCGCCACAACGCCCAGCAACAGCGATTCGGTAAGCGGCCCCGCATAATCAAATCCAGCGCTGGTTGTACCTTCGCCCATGCAGGCATCGACCCATTGGTGGTAATGGTTGCCACCCCCTATGTCGGGACGTTTTGTTTCCGCAAACGTTTTTTCTGGTAACAGGACCGGTTCGCCAACGTGCGGCAGTAACATCACCCCCGTCTGGCCAACAAACAAAGCGCCCTGGCCGGGCAGTTGCAGCGAACCCAGATCCCAGCCCGATGGCAAATCGAGATCACTGACCTTGGGCGGGGCGAAACTGCCGTCGTACCAAGTCCAGATCATCTTGTCGGTGGTATACTTCGTGCCAGGAAACTCGTACTGCACAACATTTCGTTCGGGATGTCCGACGTGAGTCGGTGGTCGGCAGGTGGTCATCGCCCAATTCGGTGCCGTCAATGCAAGCGCCGCGTAAGGTGTATCAAAGATATGGACTCCCATATCGCCAAGCGTACCTGTGCCAAAATCGATCAACTTGCGCCAGCTTCCCGGGTGGTAGGCCGACGGAACGTAATCGCGTTTCGCAGCGGTCCCAAGCCAAAGATCCCAGGCCAGGGTTTCGGGGGCCGGTTGCACGTTTGTCGGCGCGTCACCATCGTAACCCCAATTCTTGTTGGACCAAGCGTAAACATGGCTGACCGGACCAATCGCACCTTCCTGAATCATCACAACCGCACGGCGGTAGGGCGCACTGGAATGGACTTGAATCCCCATCTGAGTCACTAAGTTTTTCGCCAAGGCGACTTCGCGTAATCGGCGGGCTTCGTGTACCGCATGGGTTAGCGGTTTTTGACAATAAACCGGTTTGTCGTGCTGCAACGCCATCATTGCCGCCGGGGCGTGGGTATGGTCCGGCGTTGAAACAACAACACCATCGACCGCGCCCGACATCTTTTCAAACAGTTCTCGGTAATCACGAAAGACCTTTGCGTTGGGATGCTGGGCGTGGGCTTGCTCCAAGCGTTGGGCGTCAACATCGCAAAGTGCCGCAACTTCGACATGGCTATGCGAGGAGATCGCATTCAGGTCAGCGCGGCCCATCCCACCAACGCCGATGTGAGCGGTGCGCAGTTTGCTGTTGGGCGCTGCAGCCCCTGCGGCCCGGGGAAGCATCCCCGCCGCGGGAACGGCAAGCCCGATTTGCAGGAAGTGACGGCGCGAAGGACGAAAGCGGGGCGAGTGAGATTGCGACATGGTGTAGCGTTCTGAATGGGGAGGAAGGAAATTCGAAGGAGGGCAATGTCGAATCGCCCGGGCCCATGATAACTTAACTGGGATCAAAAGGGGGACCGCCGCTGTCTCCGTCCAGACGGTTGCTGTGGGGCCCAGCGTCTGGCCACCTTGCGGTCAGCCCCCGTGGCCACGACATCCGGCCGCCCGGGGGGAAATCAAATCGAAATGATGTGAAAGCTTCGTATCGCAAAGCAGGGCAAGACCGAAGGCTGCGGCGAAAGGTTGCAATGAGCCTCAATCCGTCCCTTTCGGTGGTCGAACATATTTTCCCGAATCCGCCGCGTCGCCAAAGAGCCAGCACCTGCGGCAAACACGGCCTTGAGATCGTTTTGTTACCGATGTTTGCATGCGATGACGCGTGCGGTATCTTGGGTGGTCACGGCTGCCGCACGCTTTCATGTCAACAGAAAGAACATGAAGTTCATAACGCGCATCCCGATGCACCTCGACCAGGTAACACCGGTCGGTGGGGGCGAGATCATCTCCGTGACTTGAGCACGTGGGGCGTTGGAGTCCGAAGGAACGGGAGAAGGTTTGATGGCTGGAGCGGGATACACTAAGTCGGCGGCGGTGCAATACATTGCTTTGTGCTCAATTCCAGGTGATACGACCATTGTCCACCATGCTGACGCTTCGTTCCATGACGCCCGCCGACTTTGACGAGTTGGCTGAGCTGATCTTCCTTTCGACCAACAGTTGGTACCGCCAGCATCTGGGCTATGCCGTGCTAGCGGGGCAACCTGAAGATTGCCGTATTTTCTGTGACGTCTACCAGGCGATCGATCCGGGGCGAGGGTTGGTCGTCGAACATTCGGCCACGGGCCGGATTGTCGGCTCCTGTTTTTGTCACGAGCGGGAGACGCACACTTCGCTGGGGATCATGAATGTCCACCCCAGCTACTTCGGGCGCGGCGTGGCGGGAATGCTGCTGAGGGAAATCATCCGCATCGGCGAAGCAAGGGGGCTGCCGATCCGACTGGTTTCCAGCGCGATGAACCTCGATTCGTACTCATTATACAACCGCTTCGGCTTCGTACCCGTGGCGGTCTTTCAGGACATGTTGGTGACCGTACCCAACGAAGGGTTCCATCCGTCTGCACCGGAGGCAGTTATGCCCACGGTCCGGCCTGCGGATCCCGGCGACGTCGATGCAATCGCGGAGCTTGAACAGCGCGTGGCCGGCATCTCACGAACAGGTGACTACCAGTATCTGATCGCCAACGAAGCGGGCATCTGGCATACGGTCGTGGCCCTGGATGAACGCGACCAAGTCAGCGGATTCCTTGCTTCGATCGATTCTGCGGCGTTGAAACTGATCGGTCCGGGAGTTGCCGTCGATGCGGCTGCGGCCGAAGCGATGCTGCGAGCTCAATTGCAGCGATTCCTCGGTTCGGACGTCCTGGTGGTCCTGCCCGCCAGTTACCCCGAATTGATCGCCGTCGCCTACGGGCTGGGGGCGCGCAATTGCGAACTGCATTTCGCCCAAGTCCGCGGCCGGGCCGCGCCGATCAACGGCGTCGTCTTTCCCACCTACCTCCCCGAAACTGCTTGAGTCCACGAAACCGTCATGGGAAGCTCAAGGCGATGGTGAAACTTGCTGCTTGATCAGCTCGTTCCGCTCCTGACGCTGGGACATCAGGGCCGCGACCGTCGTACCGCGAGCGATCGCGCCGGGCCGCCTTGCTGATGGTCTCTGCG
>SLFV01000075.1 GCA_007124075.1 Roseimaritima sp. | reverse complement strand
CGCCGCACAACCGATCGTTGCCAGTGGCGGAATCTTGTCCCAACCGCATTTTCCAGCCAAGGCCAAACGGGTCGTTTTTCTGTTCATGAATGGCGGGCCGTCGCATGTGGATACCTTCGATCCCAAGCCGGCGTTAGCGCGTTTTCAAGGGCAGCAACCGGAGAAGATACGATCCAAAGGGAGTGGCTTCATGCCTTCACCGTTTCGGTTTGCCCCACGCGGTGAAAGTGGGGTCGTGCTGAGCGAGCTTTTTCCCCACTTGTCCCAATGTGCCGACCAACTATGCGTGATTCGGTCGATGCATACCGATACGCCGAATCATGAGCCCGGGCTTTTACTGATGAATTCGGGGAACCAGCAGCCAATTCGTCCCAGCCTAGGGGCTTGGACGTCGTACGGTTTGGGGAGCGAGAACGAAAATCTGCCCGCGTTCATCACGCTCTGTCCCGGCTTGCCTGTGGTTGGTCCACAATTGTGGTCGAGCTCTTTTCTTCCGGGCCAGCATCAAGGGATGGCGATTGATACCAATCATCAGGAAGCGGACCAGTTGGTTGCCAACTTGCGGCATCCCACGCTTTCCCGAAGCCAGCAGCGGCAGCAGGTACAGTTCCTGCAAACGATGAATCGCCAGCATGCCGATCAGCGCGCGCAGGACGCCCAGCTAGAAGGTCATATCCAGGCGATGGAAAAAGCGTTCCGGATGCAGAGCGAAGCGGGCGAGGCATTTGATTTATCCGACGAGCCTCAATGGTTGCAGGACAAGTACGGAAGCACGGTCTTTGCCCGTAGTTGTCTACTGGCCCGCCGGTTGCTGGAACGGGGGGTACGGTTCGTGCAGGTTTATTATGTCACCAAGTCAGGGAAACAACCTTGGGACACGCATTCCAATAATGATGATGGGCACCGCAGATTATGTGCCGACAGTGATCAGGCGACGGCGGCATTGCTGCAAGACCTTCACCAGCGAGGCTTGTTGGATGACACGCTGGTGATCTGGGGAGGCGAATTTGGACGGACCCCTTATTCGCAATTGAACGCGAAGAACCCGAAGGTCAAACCAGGACGCGACCATCACCACACCGGTTTTTCAATGTTTTTAGCCGGGGGAGGAGTTCGCGGGGGTATGATGCATGGGCAGACCGACGAATTGGGAATGAAGGCAATCGAAAAACGTGTTCACGTTCACGACTTGCATGCCACGATCTTGCATTTAATGGGCGTCGACCACACTCAGCTAACCTATCGTTACAGCGGACGCGATTTCCGCTTGACCGACGTTCATGGTCAAGTGGTCCATGACATCGTTGATGCGTGATTCATGCACCCTCGCTGTGTGTACGAATGTCTGGGTTCATTCAGTGAGCAGCCGCAGACGTTGGGGAAGAGACCCGAGCGCGTCGAGTGCCAGAGTCCACAGCCTCGCCGGAATGCTTCATGGGGGGCCGGTTTGCGGTTGTTTCGTGCTGTGGGGCTATCGGGCCAAAGCTCCAAACTGACAGTCCTCCAGCATCTTCTCCGCCGCTTGGCTTTTGTTTAAGACATACAGATGCACCCCGACGACATCATTTTCCAGCAAATCCAACATTTGCTCGCGAGCATGCTGGACGCCAATTTGGAACTGCCACTGCGGATCGTCGTATTCTTGCAAGCGAGATGCCAAACTAGCTGGAATTCGAGACTTGCACAGCGAAGTAATCCGTTGGGCTTGCGCTAGATTAGTGATCGGCAGAAGGCCAGGGACGATCGGTACGTCGATCTCGTTTGCCGCGCAGGCATCGCGAAAACGATAAAAATCGGCGTTGTCATAGAACAGTTGCGTGATCACGATATCGGCGCCCGCGTCGACTTTTCGTTTTAAATACTGCATGTCGGTCGCGGCGTCCAAGGCTTCTTGATGGACCTCCGGATAACCGGCCACGGCGATACCGAACGCAGGGGACCGCTGACGGATCAATTCCACCAATTCGTTAGCGTAGCTCAATCCGCCAGCAACGGCCGAAAACTTGGTTTCTCCCCTCGGTGGATCACCACGCAGGGCAACAATGTAATCCACACCCTGTCGATCCGCTTGGCGTAAATACTGCACGATCTGGTCGACCGTGGCACCAACGCAGGTCAGGTGCGAAGCGACCGGCAGGTTGGTCCGCTGCCGCACCGCATCAAGGACCTTCAGGGTCAAACCCTGGGTCGATCCTCCGGCTCCGAAGGTGCATGTAAAGTAGCTGGGGTCATACCGCACCAGCCGATCAACCGTTTCGTAGAGCGATGCCAGTCCGCTTTCGCTTTTGGGCGGAAACAATTCAAACGACAGACCGCGATGCCCCGGTCTGTAATGATCTGCTAGCTTCATAGGATTCAAAATAACGTCGCGGGAAGGTCCGCTAGGGCGAGAATTTTAATCGAAAACCGCGATGGCTCCAACGAATTAGCGTTGATCGCAGCCTGCCGTTCATGGTAACTCCCCAGCACCTCCAGGGGAATGCTGTGCTTTGTCGAAGCATAAAATTTCAAAACGACAAGCAGGAACGATCAGTTTGAAGACTCTATTTTTCAACAACCGCTTAGCCTCCGGCCAACTCCGCTTAGGTTATCGCGCTGGGGTTTTGGGTTTAGGGGAAAGATGCCGCTGTTGTCTCCCACAGGCAGTCCTGTTGCTTGTGGCGGTGGTGTTTGCCAGTGGGAATCAGTCCGTTGGGTACGGGCAGCAACAAGAAACCGCTGAATCGTCGGGGCCGATCGTCGAAGACGAGGATCCGCAAGTAAGAATAGGCGATCTCGTCCAGGAGGGCGAGTCGGCGGATTTGGAACTCGCCCCGCCGTTGGTTCCCCGTCCGGATTTTGAACCGCTGGAAATACGGCAAGCCCTGGTTCCAACCCAGCAATCTTCTGGCAGTCGCACGATGGGCAGGGAGGTTGCTCCGGGCAGGGCACCCTCCGGTAGCGGGTCCGAGTTCAATCGAAGGATTGGCAGAGATGTGACCAGCCTGCTATCTGAGACTTTGGATGGGGAGGAATCTGACACGGTAAGCGAGTCAGCAGAACAAATGGGCGGAGGCAAGCTAAAACCATCGGTCGTCATATCGGTAGAACTACAGGCTGACGTAGCTTTCTTCACTCAGGATGACAACAATCGAGCGACCGTCGGCGAGATCCCTGATGGCGCGGGGTTCCGACGGTCACGATTGGGTATTTTTGGTGAATTGTACGACACGATCGAGTATCGTCTGGAGTGGGATTTCGCTTCGAATGAACGTCCACGCTTTTTGGACAACTGGGTCGCTTTGACCGACCTGCCGTTGGTGGGAAACGTGATTGCCGGTCATTTCTTTGAACCATTCAGCTTGGAGCGGTACTCGCCCAATCGCTTCATTACGTTTAATGAACGGGCATTAACCGACACCTTTGCTCCAGAGCGAAACATGGGCGCGATGGTCTACGGTTCGCAGGAGAACCTTTTGACCTACGCCGGGGGCGTTTTCCGCTCCAACAGCGACGGCTACGGTGACGATGTCTCACTGGATGACGGGTATGCGTTTACCGTTCACGGCACATTCCTGCCCTGGTTTGAACAGTTGAACGATTATCAGCAAAGTCTGTTGCACCTGGGAGCTTCAGCAAGCTATCGATTGCCTGGCGATGATCCCGTGCGCTATGCAACCCTGCCTAGCGCCAGAATGCGTCAGCAAGGTGTAGGTGGAATTCCGGTGTTTGTTGATACCGGCAACATTGATGATGCTCGACATACTTTTCTGTTGGGTTTGGAATCGGCTTTTGTCTACGGGCCGTGGTCAGTCCAAGCGGAGTGGATCATGTCGGAAGTCAATCGGCGGGAAAACGCCAATCCGTTGTTTCACGCCGCATATGTATATGGCAGCGTGTTCTTAACCGGTGAAGGTCGCTCCTACAGTCCAACCAGCATTCTGGGGCGTTTTCGCGAGGGCATTTTTCAGCGCATCACACCACGTCGCAACGTGTTTGATCGCTCCGTCAGTTCTGGCTGGACTGGAATCGGTGCCTGGGAGGCGGGGGTTCGTTGGTCGTACATCGACTTGAATGATGCGGGCATCCGCGGTGGCGAAATGCAAGAAATGACCTACGGCCTCACATGGTACTTGAACCCCTACACCAAGGGGATGTTCAATTACGTGCGGCCGATCCTCAACGACCCGATCCAAGGCCGCAGCGTGGCCAATATGTTCACGACACGAATTCAGTTCGAGTACTAAGTTCGACTTTCGCCGTTTTTGGCCCATTCGCTAGCATTTATGCAAGAGGGAAAAAGTTCAGACAGTAATTTATCGCACGATGCTAACGCATCGGGAACGATACGGATTTATTCTCTCAGTCGGTGGCGGAAAGAGCCGACGCGCCGTCTTGATTGGTTGGACTGGCATGAAAGCACGAAGAGTTCGTCCTGTTCTACCCAGTAAATGGCGTCCTGAAGAAAGCGGATGGCAAGCTTCATGGCCTCCACCCTCGGCATGGCGCACGCCCAACTGGGTTCCGAATGGTCGGTGGCCGGACTGTAGCCGACCAGCCGCCAGTGCCAAACGTTCGTCTCCCGCAAGTGCCGCCGCAACGCTCGGTCAGCGGCTCGATTCCGCTTGCGGGTCCATGTTTGTCCGGTTGTCGCGTAAGCCGAAATGATCGCGAACTGCGGTGGCCAAGCCACTGGTAATTGGTCGACACGAAAACGTGTTTCAAAATAGGCGGGGTGTAATTCGTCGCTCGATGTGTCCACGCTGATGACTCCTGTTTCGCGGAAGTGATCGATCACTGCGTTAGCGTTGCCAGACATGCTTCCCTAGCGGCCAGCATTCCCAGCAAGTTGGTTCTTGCCATCCGTGCGGCCGTCCTTCGGTCAGTCGGGTGGTCAGTTGCGGTCTAAAGGTTTTCCTTCACAACCTCGTGGGCAACCTTGTGTGCATTGCGGAAGATTGGGATCGCCAACTTGGATTCGCATGTAGCGGTTGTAGCGATATGACGAGTCTGCGTGAACTGGACGCTGCTGGTTTCCCGATGCAACAGTTGGCGGAGAGGGTCACCGCGAGTGAACTTGGTTAAATTCCACAACCGGCCACGGAGGAGCACACTGGATGCCCCGCAGGAAACGCAAATCCACTCTGATCATCTGGCCTTCGTTGGTCTGCGGTGCCATCGCGGTATTGTTGGTGCGTCAGTCTTTGACAAGCCCCACGGGGGGGCAAAACGCTCCCGTTCGCGTGCAGGGACTGGTATCGACCAGCTATGCGTTACTGCCGCGTCCGCTGGCGCAGCCAACCAGCCCGCTGGTATCGCAAATCGATCCCGCAGATCGTCGGGTCGACTATTCCGAGCCACCTGCGATCCAAAGCCATGTTGCCGTTGGTTTGGTCGGCCCGATTGAATTTCCGGCGGAGGTCACCTTACGCGCCCCCTTGTTGGAATCGCATGACGAGTTGGCGGGCTGGACCGATCCGGTGCCGCGGTCCGTCACGGTGGTTACGGCCAGTAGTGCTTTGGCGCCGACCGCAATTTCACCGTTGGGACGCTCCGCCACCGCGGAGCCTTCCCTGGGTTGGCCCGCGACGCCAGCGTTGAACTCGCAGTTGAAAACACTGGACGCGGGCCCCGCAGAGGTTTGGAGCGGTCGCGTTTTAGCGGGACTCCGCCGTCTCCAGGCGTTGCAATCGCTGGGTGATTATCGGTCGGAAGAAATCTTGTCCTCCCTTCAGGAATTGGCCGCCCAGGGCTTGCAGCAGGCAGAACTGGAACCCGATCCGATCGCACGTTTGGCATGGCTTCAATCAGGTCATGCTCTGGATCGTCGATTGGCTGTCTGGCAAACCGCATGGCATTTGTGTTGCCAGAACCAACAGCGGGAGAATATGTCAAAGATTTTGACGCACGTCGATCGCGCCCAGGTCCAACACACAGTGGTTGCGGCGTACGAGGCTTGTCAGCAGACCGGAGACGCGGACGCATGGCGAACGTACTTGATGTTGGATCGCATTCTGGATCCTGCCGTTCACACGGATGCGGGTAAACGTCGACTGTTTGCCCAACGATTGCTGTCACGTTTGCAGTGGGATGGGTTAACCGATATCCAGAAAAGCTGGTTGCGACAGGAGCCCGCGGTGTCCGAATTGGCGGACACAATGCGGGCATGGGCTGCGGGGCCGGTCGATTACACCAGACTGCTGCAACAGTTGGAAAGGCAAGAAGAAGATCCGCTGGATATTGTCAGTATTGACGTCGCCGGGATCGTGCAGAACCTGCGATTTGCGTCCGGAAAACTGCCACAGTTGGTCGCTCGGGCTGTTGATGTCCACTATCGCAACGCCAACATTCGGTTTGCGTTGACCGAGGAGTTGTTGAATGATTTGTTACCCGATCCACCTGCCCGAACTCAGCCCGTTTCGCAAACGATCCTTGGAACCAGGGTTGGCGGAACCAGCAAGATCCGCAGCAAACTCCGGTTACGCTTGGTTCCCGATCAGCACCGTTGGGCAATGCAACTGATCACCACGGGAAACGTGCAGGCGGAAACCACGGGCCAAAGATCGATTGTGCGATTGAGAACCGGCAGTGAAGCGGCATTTGTGGCAACCTCCCAGTTGACCGTAACGTCCAATGGGGCCACCGTCGCGGGGACGAAGGCCCAGGCGAATCAGCAGACCGTGCTCCGCGGTTTTCGGACCAAGTACGATGAAATCCCGGTGCTTGGCTCGTTCGTCCGTGGTTTAGCGATTTCGGAATACTATGACACTTACCCCTTGGCCAAACGGATTAGCGAATCGCGGATGGAGACCCAGATCGCGGTGGCGTTGGACGAGGAGTTGGAAAGAGAAATTGAATCGCGTACGGTGCAGCTTTCCGAACAGCTCCTTGGCCCTCTTTCCCGGTTGCGTCTGGCCCCAACCGTCGTTGACATGCAAACCGATGCACAGCGACTGTCGGCGCGATACCGGGTGGCCGGTCCCTGGCAGTTGGCCGCACACACCCCACGTCCGCGGGCGCTCAGCAATAGCCTGTTCAGCATGCAGGTCCATCAGTCGGCGATCAATAATGTCTTTGAGCGGCTTGCGCCAGCCGAGCAGACAAAGAATATTAGCATTTTGGCCGAGGAAATATTTGCGATGTTCGGTCGCCAGCCGAATTCAATGATCGATCAGATGCCAGCGGACGTGCAAGTGCGGTTTGCTGCCACGCGACCGATCACCATCCAGTGGCAAGATGACCGGATGACGATGACGTTTCGCATCGTCCAGTTGAAGGCCGAGGGTGGTGTTGATCTGAGGCATTTCATTGTGCGCGCGTTTTATCGGCCGCAGTACGAAGGCTTGCAGGCCAGCTTTGTCCGCGACGGTCACCTTTCGATCCAGGCGCCAAGGCTAACAATGGGGCAGCGGCTCGGCATCCGTGCAGTATTCAACCGCGTGTTCGACGAGCAGCAGCCCATCAAAATTACCAGTGATGCCTTGATACAGCATCCAGCCTTGGACCGTTGTGAGGTTAATCAACTGGTGTTACGTGATGGCTGGCTGGCGTTTGCGATCGCCCCGCAACCCTCCCAGCCGACAACCAGAACCGCAGCGGCGCATCCCTAGGCGGGGGCCGCTTGGCGAAGTCTGCGGTCAAGCGGTCCGGTAGCGGACCTGGTACGAACGCTGCCGTAGTTCCCAAACTAACTTTCGGTTTCTTCGGTCTCGAAAACGCAGGGCATCGTCATGCCTGGTCGGTGATGAACCAGGCCATGTCGCGGACGCGTCTAAACCAAGCGACAGCCCTCCGTGACAACGGCGACGACCATTTCCGACGGTTCCTTGCGATTGCTGGAATCCTCCCCACCGATCGCGTATCATGGAAACGCCGCGCGAGCCGTTTTCGGAAGCGATGACCGACAGACAAAAGACGGTCTGGCCGAAGACCCTGCACCGCGTCCCTGGGCTTGCGGCCGCCCGGGGCATGTGGATTTTGGAAAGACATTCTATGTTCGACGTTAATTCATTCCAACAGAGCAATCGGCGTGATTGGCTTAAGGTGGCGGGGATGGGGACGATGGCGGCGGCCGCACCGGCGATTGTCCCCGCCAGCGTGCTTGGTGAAAACGCTCCCAGTAAACGAATCAATCTGGCGATGCTGGGCTGTGGTCATCAAAGCCAGCGTTTGATTCCCTCGTTTCTTGTGCATCCCGCGTGCCGCTTCGTGGCTGTTTGCGATGTCAACAAACGCGGAACCGGCTATTACCACCCCGACCAGATTCTCGGGCGCGAAACCGCCAAAGGCTGGATCGAAGACTACTACGCTGGGGAGACCCGATCTGGTCGCTACAAAGGCTGTGACACCTACGTCGACTTCCGCGATGTTCTGGCCCGAGACGATGTGGATGCGGTCGTAATCGCGTTCCCGGATCACTGGCATGCGATCATGGCGATTGCGGCGATGGCAGCGGGAAAAGATGTCTACTGCGAAAAGCCTCTGGCACTGACAATTCGCGAAGGACGCGCCATGGTTGACGCGGTGCGAAGATACAATCGCGTCTTTCAGACCGGAGCTCAGTTTCGGTCCAGTCCGGCGGTTCGTCGGGCATGCGAGTTGGTCCGCAATGGAAGGTTGGGTGAGATTCGCCGCGTGCGGACCTGGGTGGCTGGCAACCATTTCGATAGCCCCGGTCCCGGTTGGCAACCACAACCTATTCCCGCAGGTTTTGACTACGATTTTTGGCTTGGCTCCGCCCCGCTTGCACCCTTCCACATGGAACGCTGCTTCCATCGCTGGCGCTACATCCGCGACTATTCCAATGGACAGACCACCAACTTTGGGGCACACACCAACGACATTGCGCAGTGGGGGCTGGGTATGGATGGGACCACACCCATTGAATACGAAGACAACGGTTCCGAATTCTTGCCGGCGGGAAGCCTGTTTGATACTGCTTCGAAAACGGCCTTTAAAGCGCGATACGCTAACGGTGTCGAACTGATCTGCGAGACTCGCAGCAGTTCCGCAACAAAATTCGAAGGAACCGAGGGTCGCCTCGAAATCACCCTTGGTGGCAAACTGGTTACGTACCCAGAAAACATCCGCGATTCCGTGATTGGGGCCGGAGAAATTCGTTTACCCGTCAGTAACCCAGACCACCAACAGCATGTCCGCGATGATGTGGACGCCGACCATGCTGGTGATTTCCTGCGGGCAATCCAACAGGGACGCGACCCGATTGAACCGGTGGAAATTGGGCACAGCACCGCGACCCTATGCATCCTGGGCAGCATTGCCCAAATTGTCAAACGCCCGTTCAAGTGGAATCCAGCAACCGAACGGAGCGACGACGATGAAGTGAATTCGATGCTAGAGCGTCCTTTCCGGGCTCCCTGGTCGATTTAGGGCCCGTTCAAACCACGATTGAAAGACAGGTCAATGAATTACCACACACCCGCCGCGCCTAGAATCGATACGGTTTCCCAAGCGGTCCGCACCCTGTTGTTGTCCTTGCATTGCACGGTCATGCTGATTGTCTGTCCCAGCGCATTCGCGGATGATCCGCCAGCAAGGTTGAACAAATTCGTTACCCTGATGGAAACCGGTAAACCCGCATTCGGGATTTTTTCGCAGAACGTCTCTCCACGCACGGGAGCCTGGGTTGCGGGAAGTGGGCTTGATTTCGTCATTATTGATCTGGAGCACTCCCCCTACGATGTCACCCGTTTGGAAGGTTACCTGTTAGGGATGATCAACAAAGCGCAGATCGTCAACAACGGCCTTGCTCCGCAAACGGTGCCTTTTGTGCGGGTTCCCGCGGCTGGCCGTGAACAATTGCAGTTCATTATCAAGCAGGTCCTGGACCTTGGGCCGATGGGCCTGTTGGTCCCGCACGTCGATTCGGCGGAGGATGCTAAAGCAATGGTACAGGCTAGCCGATTTCCACAATTGAAAGATTCGCCTGTATTTGAACCAGAGGGATTGCGGGGCGTCGGTTACGGCTGGGCCGCCCGATACTGGGGATTGCCCGGGCGCGAATACGCCCAGCGGGCTGACCTCTGGCCACTGGATCCCCAGGGGGAACTGGTGCTCTGGGTGATGATTGAATCGGCCGCTGGCGTGCAGAACTGCAAGGCGATAGCCGAAACCCCCGGCATCGGTGGATTGTTCATCGGCCCGTCCGACTTGGCGTTTTCGCTAGGCGTTCCCTTGGGAGACCCTGCGGTGGAGGAGGCGATCGAACAGGTAGTGGAAGTCGCCCGCGAAACCGGGGTTCCGCTGGGCACCCTTTGCTCGGCAAGCCTTGTAGAAAAGCGACTTCAGCAGGGGTTCCGCTTTCTCGCTGTCGGTGGTGATGGGGGGCTTTCCAGTGGTGTCCGAGATGCTGTCAAAATTGGACGCGCAGTCAGGAATGAGTAAAGGCCACGGCCCTAACGTCGTAACCAAAACGTTGGGTTTCTGCGAATCAGCCCCCTTTTTCAACAGGGTGTTAGGCGGCTGCGGCGACCGACACGGCGGCAGCCGCGTGGACGACAATCCCCAAAGCCTCGGCCAACCGAATGGTTTCAGCCTCGTCGACCACGATCGTCTTGTCCGCCTCAACCACGATCGCTGTTCCTCCCGCCTGTGCGACTTTGCGAATGGTGCGCGGCCCGATCGTGGGAACGTCAAACCGCATGTCCTGATTGGGTTTGGCCACTTTGATTAGCGTCCAGCCTCCGCGGGGGCACAGCGCCCCGGTTCGTTCGATGCAGGCGTCGGTTCCCTCGATCGCCTCGACTGCCAGGACTGTGCCGTCCTTGACCGTGATGCTTTGGCCAATATCCAGGCCCCCCATTTGCTTGGCGATCTGCCAACCAAACTCAATGTCACGACGCTGTGTCGTTCCGGATTGGCGTCGGGTTAGGTTTCCAGGTTTCACAAGCAGCTCCGGTGCAAGCTCCGTTGCGGGACAGACATCAATCCCTCGAGCTAGGTAGGCGTTGGTGATCGTTAACAACAAACTGTCATCGCGGGTATCGCGACGCCGGGCCAGCAGCAGCGGTGCCAATGTGCGAAAGCAGGTCCAGTCGGGAAGATGACGCCACAGTACCGGTCCTGAAAACAAGACTTGCGACTTGAACACCTTACCCGCCATCGTCATCCGGCGGACGTCGTGTTTCCGAAAGAACCGCATATGCCCGCCCATCTTGGCGATTCCCATCCATTGGAATTCGTCACAAAATTGTTCCAGCACCGGATCGGCGTGGTCCCGCAGCGCGACACAACAGACGCGTCCACCGCGTCGTTTGATCGCCTGAGCAACCAACACAGGGAAGCGGCCCCAGCCGGCCAGTAGGCCGATAGCCGAATCGGGCGTCTGCACGCTAGCCCCTCCGCTCATGCCGCCCGCGGGGCCGAAGTGTCGGCAGGATGGTGAGGTGCCTCCTGGGTGCAGGCCAAACCGGAGCCCTCCCCCGCCGCGGACGGCTGGGTTGCTGCTAAAGCTGCGGTAAGTTGGGCGACCTGTTTGGATAGTTGCTTTAGTTGCCTGCGCATTTCGGGCAATTTTCGTTGCACCGCCAAAATATGCATCTGGTCACGTTGCGTCGTCGCGGGGCTGCCAAGGTAGACCTCCCCACCGGGTAAATCGTCCATCACTCCTGCTTGCGCCCCCACGATCGCATGGTCTCCCAAGCTCACATGGTCTTTCAGGCCCACCTGTCCCGCCATCACAACATAATCGCCCGTTTGACAACTTCCCGCAATTCCGACTTGCGAACAGATCAAATTGTGACGACCAATTTGGCAGTTGTGAGCGATCATGACCTGATTGTCAATCTTTGTCCCTGCACCGATCCGAGTCGTGCCGTAAGTCCCACGATCAATGGTAACGCAGGCTCCCAATTCCACGTCGACTTCGATGTGAACGTAGCCCAACTGTGAGGTGGGGGCATGGCGATTGTTTTCCAAACGATATCCAAATCCGTGCGCGCCAATGACGGATCCCGCATGAATCACCACGCGGTCTTCCAGTACCGTGTGTTCATACAGTACGACGCCGGGGTGGATCCTGCAGTCCTGCCCGATTCGGCAATGCGGCATCACCACCACACCGGGCATGAGGGTTGTCCCCGCACCAACAACCGCTCCAGCACCGACATGCACTCCCGCGTGGATGGCGCAATCTGAAGCGATCACGGCGGTCGCGTGAATCATCGCGTGGGGCGAAACGCCGCGGAGTTGGTATGTCGTTTGGGGCCGAAAGTGTCGCACGACTCGAGCGAAGGCAGCGTGCGGCTGCTCCACAATCAATTGCGTCACTTGCGCATCTGGAACCAATTCCCGCAGGATGACAGCCGCTACTCCGCACCGTTCGGCCAGTTGGATGCGATGAGGGTCATCAATCAAAGTCACTTGGCCAGAACCAGCCTCCTGGAGTGGCCGTGCATCGGAACACAGGATACCTGCGTCACCCACAATCTGGCCACCAACCAGATCCGCCAAATGCTGCAATGTAACCGCCGTCACGAGACCCCTTCCTTGCATGAGCACCTCCGTTACCGGGCGTTCCCCGCCGTGTGTTGAACGACCCATGGACCAGCAATACTCGAAAGCGCTGCAGGAAAACAAGACGGAAAAGGCTGCATGGCATCGCCTGGGACGGTTTTTGGGATCAGGGGATACGGGCACCCTGCCCTGGACGATCCAAAAAATTCCAGCCTTTCCGGACTGCGAGCCGGAAATGATTGACATTTGCGAAGCTTTGGCAGTCGCATCAGGACGAAAAGGAACGGGGTAGGCAGAATAACTTGAACCTTGGCGTTTGCTGCGCCGTGTTTTTCGCCTAGAATGCGAGGCAATCGCCCAGGTGGTGGAATTGGCAGACACAGGGGACTTAAAATCCCCCGGCCGTTTAGGCTATGCGGGTTCAAGTCCCGCCCTGGGCATCGGGTACTGTCACGCACTGAACCGCAAGACGTTGCATTTGACACTGGAATTTGCTGGGTTTTGTCATAACGTTGTGTCGTTGGTATCGTTAGGCTGGCTGAGCTAGCATCGCAAACCCTCGCATCACGCGCGCACGTCGGAGCATCGCGTTGGACACAAATGGGACACAGGCTCCCTCGGTGCCCGTCGCGGCAAAGATGTCGGGTACTGACGTCACGTCAGCATTTGCAGCGGCGGCGGCTTCGGCGATCAAGTGTCCAGCTAGGCGTCCAACGTCGACGGATATTTGCTGAGACTTTCTGAAACGTGTCAGAAGCCAATAATTGGGGGCGATGCCACTGGCTTGGCTGCATGTCACCTGATAACGCTCGTCACAGTCGAACTGCGGGCTCATCCCGCCGCTCGCTCGCGTAACTTCTCATACAGGCCAAGCTGGTTCAGCAAAATCCGCTTCAGCCCTTCCCTGATATCCACCGAGTTCAACGCCTTGCCGCTCAATTCCATCTGCGCGTCCATCGTATCCATCACGGCGATCAGGATCTCGCTAGTTAGATCGGGTGAACTGGCAAACTGTTCTTTGGAGTTATTGGCAGCCTGTTTTTGCAGCAGCTCCGACTCCAGCGTTTTCTCGGCTAGCGTGCGAGCGTAGGAAAGCTGGTCACCCTCGGTCGTGTCGCCTCCGAACAGCGTGTTAAGCTGCTCGATGATCTCGGTCAAATAAGCCTTCTGCGTCTCACGCACGACCCCGCTGCCCACCTCGGTCATTGGGCTGAGCTTCGGTGCGTCCTGGTCGGATAAACCCCAATTGCGCTCCGTCAGCTTTCTTAGCCGGTGATGCGTCAGTTGAACCTCCGACAGATCCACCCCTTCTCGCTCGCGCCCGAACTTCAGCAACCGCCCCAGCAACTTGTAGAAAATGGCTCGCTTCTCGAAGTCCGTATTTCCGTAGTTAAAAATCTGGCTCAGGAACGTGTACGCCCTAACGTAGGTGGCCATGTCGGTCCGGAACAGAATCAACGCTTCCATCGTATCCTTGGCGGCCTGTGCGTCTGCCTCCCGCTGCTCCTGGGTCGCCAACGGGAACTCCCGCTTGGCCGCCGCAAACCGCTTCAGCAAGCGATCCGCCACCGGCGAAATCGCCGCATCAAGCTGCGATTGCTTGGCACTTGGCGCTATCGTCACCTTCACCACTCGCTCGATCTCAAAATCGTCATAATACCCCAGCGCATCCAGCTTGGACCTCAGGTTGAGAATGATGTGCGGATCGGTCGCGTCGGACAGCGCGGCCGTGGTGTAGTACGTCTTGAATGCCTCCAGAATCTCTTCGGGCTCGTTCACAAAGTCCAGCACAAACGTGTCCTCCTTCCCCGGATAACAGCGGTTTAGTCGCGACAAGGTCTGTACCGCTTGAATCCCCGCCAATCGCTTGTCGACGTACATGCCGCACAACAATGGCTGATCAAAGCCCGTCTGAAACTTGCTGGCAACCAGCAGAATCCGATACGCATCCTCCTTGAACGCCTCACGAATGTCTCGGCTACGAAGATCGGGATTCATTGTGGCACTCGACTCCCTGAACGGCTCCGCCCCTGACTCCTGATCATCCACTTCGCCGGAGAAAGCCACCATCGTTCGTATCGGGTACCCTTTCTCCTGAATGTAGTTGTTGATCGCCAATTGCCAGCGTACCGCTTCCTTACGGCTACTGACCACAACCATCGCCTTGGCTCTTCCGCCCAGCAGCGGTGCGACCGCTTCGCGGAAGTGTTCCACCACGATCCGGACCTTCTGCGCAATGTTGTAAGGGTGCAGTCGCACCCAGCCCATCAACCCCTTCATCGCGGTGCTACGTTCGACTTCGCGGTCCTCGATCTCCTTCCCCGAGTTCGCCAGCTTGAACGCCAACTTGTACGACGTGTAATTCCGCAACACGTCCAGGATGAACCCTTCCTCGATCGCTTGCCGCATCGAGTAAACATGAAACGGCTCGGGCAGGTTGTCTTTGCCCAGCGGTTGACTCGGATCGGGACAGCGACCGAACAACTCCAGCGTCTTCGCCTTGGGGGTGGCCGTAAACGCGACGTAGGTGATTCCGACATCGCGAGCCCTGGCCTGCATCTCGGACGCCATGATGTCTTCGACGCTGATCGACCCGCCGTCCTCCAATTCCTTCTGCTCCTCCGCCGATAACAGTTGCTTCAATTTCGACGCCGCTTCGCCCGTCTGCGAACTGTGGGCCTCATCCGCGATCACGGCAAAATGCTTGCCTTCGGTCGCCGCCAACTCGCGAACCTTCTCAAGTGCTTTGGGGAAGGTCTGAATCGTGCAAACCACGATCTTTTTGTCACCCGACAACGCTGCGGCCAGCTCCGTACTCTTGCTCCCTTTATCCCCCTTGATCGTTGCCACCACGCCGCTGGTACGCTCGAAGCCGTCGATCGCCTCTTGCAATTGTCCATCGATCACGCGGCGATCAGAAACGACCAACACGCTATCAAACACTTTCTTATTGTGCGAATCATGCAGATCGGCCAGAAAGTGAGCCGACCAGGCGATCGAGTTCGTTTTGCCCGAACCGGCGGAATGCTGGATCAGATACTTTTGGCCCGGACCTTCGGTCAGCACCGCCGCTTGCAGCTTGCGAGTGGCATCGAGTTGGTGGTAGCGAGGAAAGATCAGCTTCTTGACTTGGCGTTTATCGTTCCGCTCGGCCACCACGTAACGGCCCAGAATCTCCAGCCAACTGTCGCGTTGCCAGACCTGTTCCCAAAGGTAAGCGGTTTGGTAACCGCCGGGATTGCTCGGGTTACCCGCCGCCCCGTGGTCGCCAAGATCAAACGGCAAAAACGCGGTCGCCATGCCGCAGAGGTGCGTCGTCATTTTCACGCGACTACTGCTGACCGCAAAATGCACCAGCGCACCGCTCGGGAATCCAAGCAACGGTTCGCGTTTTCCGCCCTTGGGGTGCGGGTCGCGGTCGGATTTGTATTGATAGACCGCATCGTCGACCGATTGCGTGAAATCGGTTTTCAATTCCGCCGTGGCGACCGGGATTCCGTTGAGGAACAACACCAAATCGAAACTGTTCTCGTTATTCAGCGAGTACCGAACCTGGCGAACCACGCGGAGGCGGTTGGCGTGGTATCGCTGGACGATGTCGGGGTTCATCGCCAGCGACGGCTTGAACTGGGCCATCCGCAGCGGCTTGCGAAGCCCGAGCACATCGAAGCCATTGCGCAGCACGTGCAGCGTACCGCTTTGGTCCAGGCAATCCCGCAAACGTCGTAGCAACGTTGCTTCGGCGGCGGATCCGTGGTTTTTGGTCAGCGTCTGCCAAGCGTCGGGATCGGTTTGCTGCACCCAGGCGATCACGTCGGACGAAAACAGTGCCAGTGGTCGATCGTATCGCCCGGCGTCGCCCGAATCGCAGCGCCAGCCCGCCGATGCCAGTGACTCACAGATATCGTCCTCGAACTTAACTTCGGTGTGGAGGGTCAAATCACTTACTTCCTTTCCCGGCGAGTTGCCCGTTAGGTCTGCCGTGGATCGGTGGAGTTGTCGGGGATGATCAGTCGAACCAAATCGGCACCACGCTGACCAAGCTCCGGTGGTAAGCCTTGGGATTCGTCGGAACTGCCAGTTGCGAGTGGCTTTGGTGGCCAGTTTGCCATTGCCCGCTGGGTGGGTGCGTAGTACGTATTTGCGGCTTGTCCTTTTTTCTCTAGCATTGCGTTGCGAAGGCAGTCACCGCCCCTTAATTTAGGTGGTGTTAGGCGTTTGTGAATCGTCTGTGCGACACAAAACCGTTTGTGAATCGTAAAAGCCAAAATACGATTCACAGCACGGCTATCCGGATCGACGTTACGACACCAGCTTAGCAGCACCTCGTGGTGATTAGAACAAGCAATTACCACACTACGCTGGCCTGTCAAAACTTTCGGGTTGACACGGGAAAACATGAGACTGTTTTTGTGCCGTTCGTCGGACGGATCGGGAGTCCCGAAGGGACGACATGAAACGCGGTCCGGCGGCATGTCGCCCCTTCGGGACTCGTCACACCATTGCGTTCACCCAACCATGGGCTTTCGCCCATGGCTACATCATGCCGCCGCTTTGCGGCTAATCGAACCATCCTTCGCGATCACGCTTCAACAAACGAATCGCCAGGCCCGGAGGGATCGTCATCGTGGGAGATGAACCAACGTCTCCCCCATCGAAGGAATCAAAGTTGCGCAAACGGAAATCGCCACAACCCCAAATTTTCGTCAGTCCACCCCCGCCCCCCCAGTTAGACAGCTAATCGATTTGCGTCTCGTCTACGCGACACAAAGTCGGTTGTGAATCGCAAAAGCCAAAATACGATTCACAAAACGACCTTGCGGA
Source organism: Roseimaritima sp. (assembly GCA_007124075.1). Taxonomy (GTDB): domain Bacteria; phylum Planctomycetota; class Planctomycetia; order Pirellulales; family Pirellulaceae; genus Roseimaritima. Next base: position 703 of record SLFV01000075.1, on the reverse strand, counting down.
TCGACGATGCGATACCAACCTCTCCGTGCATCGCGCTCAACCGAATGATTGACACATTCACTGAAGCCATCCCCGCAATTCAGCACCCGTGAAGTGCGATCGTCATCAGTGTTGGCCTGGCACCCGCGACGGACCATTCGACTGCTGGGGCAGTTTTGATGACGTTTCTCTCGCAGGCTCCTGATCCGAACGAGCCATCGGCACCGGTCTCGGTTCTTTCGAAGTCGTTGCCGAAAGTTCCGCTAGCAAATTTTGTTGCCACCAGGGTTGCTGGCGGACCAAGTTTTCGACGTTCGAAAGTCGACCGAGCAGCTCTTCACGTGTCATGAAGGTTGGCCTTTCTGGAAAAACTGGGAAAATTGTTCGTTGCCTGCCACTCCAAGCCCAAGTACGAATCGGACGCCATTTTTATTCGCAACTTTGCTCGCTCGATAGGCTGGTTGACCGACTTGCCTGCCGAGGGGTTCATGCAGGCAAGTGGGTAGCTGAAATCGTGTGACAAGTCTCAACTTCGAACTTTACTTCTTTATGGAGGGCTATGCATCCCCCCGGATCTTGTTGGTTGCGATTGTTCGCATCGGACCACGATCCCCCCAGTTAGACAGCAAATGGATTTGCGTCTCGTCTACGCGCCACAAAGTCATTTGTGGATCGTCAAACAGGAAAAACGAGACACAAAAGTCAAAGTACCTTTCGCCCTTCG
>SLFV01000356.1 GCA_007124075.1 Roseimaritima sp. | reverse complement strand
TTACCAGCAGAAACTCCCCCGGATGCCGTCGTTCAAATTCAGCCAAAGCAACATGCGCTGCGTTGGGCTGCACCTTCGGTTCAAGCAACGCGCGACGTCGCATGTTGTAAAACCGATGAACCGTTTCAGGGTCGCCAGCAAACGCCTCCGGCGTCGCGACGTCCTCCAGCCGATGCCCCTCCCACAATCCATCGGCACCGCGGAACGTCGGAATCCCCGATTCCGCAGAAATCCCAGCGCCGGTCAAGACAAGCACGTTCATCGGTCACTGCGATAGCTCGAAGACCTGACCATCCTTCTCCAAACGGAAGCGGGAAAATTGCCCCCCCGCCCCCTGTTCGCCAACCAACCCCCCCGAGCCACGGTCCCCTTCGATGTCAAACACAACAACCTGTTCTCCATCAGGTTGCTCGTTGGCCCGCTGAGTCGTCTTGTTCAAACTCATCGAAACGGAGCGGATCTCACCGATTTCCTCAACGATCACGGGATCATTCTTGATCTGTTCCTGGATCTGGCTGCCCGCCATCTTCAGCCCAACATACCCCAACAGCCCGAAGCCCCCACAGCACAGCAACCCAAGGAGAAAGACCGTGGCGACAATGATGATGATCCACTTCATCCCGCTGGAAGACTGTCTAGTGGGCTGCTGAGGATCATTGGGATTCGGCGGAAAATCTTGTGAGTACGAAGACATTACCTGACGCTCTGATACGGGAGGTGAAGATTTGCAAACGTTTTAACATCATTGCTTTGCTCTGGGAATCGGTTTGATTCTAAATGGCCCAAATTGTAGGCATGGCGGAAACCCAGTCACCGCGCACCCATTACCGCTGATTTAGCGCAACGTCTGCGGCAAGTCAGCCGACCCCGCACAAATGAACTTCCATTCCCAGCGTTGCGGCCGCTACCGCCTTGGTTTGCATCGCCAAATCGGCAGCCTCCGCCGAATCAGCGTACGCAACCTGAATGTGATTCGCCTTGTGCCTAGCCATCATTTGATCGCGAGTCACACCGTGCAATTTGGCATGCATGATGGGCCATTGTGGCGTGGTCGCTTGCCAACGCCGTTCGGTCTCCCTGGCGGGCAACGCGACGACCGTGGCCCTCCCGAGGTCCATTTTCATACGATTATCTTCGATAAAGATCCGCGACCAAACCACCTCCCCCGGTTTTGATACCCCGCGAATCGTGCTGCCACCAGAGGGAAAGTACATTGGCGGTTGCCGGAACCCCTCGGCTTCCGCCCACCCGTTGGCAAAGTGAGACGGTGGGACCGCGCCGCTGATTTCTAGCACCCAGATTTCTCCGGCGACCGTGCCAGACGCATCGTGATCGGACCAACGCAAATCGTGCAGCGTGTTTTCCACCGGCTGACCCAGCGCCCGGTGGACGCGATCGGTCAACACCCCGTCCAGCCCGGCACACTCGTCCACCTCGTTGAAATGCGTCAGCGGTCGCCCCGCAAATAGTTCGCGTTGCCCATCACGTGAACGTACGGGAGGCCTGACGCTATCGTTAAGCATTCCTTCGACCAAATCACTGGCGGGCAGCAAGTCCTTCAGGCCTTGCTGATACTGAATGCCGATTGCGTCGCAGCCAAAGTCATCGGCAATCCGCAACGCGGCGATGTACATCCGGCATTGATCCAAAATTTGTGCTTCGGTCAAGTCGGTGCGGTGATCGGAACCGGTGTGGAATCGCATCCCTGCCGATAGTAACCAACCGTAAACCTTCTGGGCCTCAAGGTCGCTGACTTGTTTGGTTTCGTAATACAACGCCGATTGACTAAGCCGTTCCTTGAAAACACCTACGGGATTCAGAAGATGGTCGGGAATGATCGCGTTGTACATCCCCATGCAGCCTTCGTCGAAAACCCCCAAAATCGCTTTTTCCTTCAAAAGCGTCTGGCCAATCTGCTGGCCCAACGCGTGGGCTTGCTCCGAGGCGTCGGCTACCAAAAACGGCCGAACGTGAGATGTATCATGCTGCACGTTGCCGGTTTTCAGCCATGTTCCTAGCTGGTCGTGGAAGGCCGAGTCGGTGAACGTTTCGCTCCATAGCGTGCTGTAACCGACGCCAGCTTTGGTCAACGAACCGTTCAGGTTTAACAAACCCACCAGTCCCGGCCACTGTCCCGACCAGTTGTCCACGGTGAGGATCGGTCCTTTGTGCGAAATCAGTCCGGCCAACACATGATGGCTGTACTGCCAGACTGCTTCGGCAACGATCAACGGCGTTTTGGGGCTGATCGTACGAAAGACCTCGATGCCCTGGCGCTGCGAACAAATGAACCCATGACCCGCGTCAGGATCATAACGGTGAGCACGGCGGATGTCGAACCCGTGAGCCTGCACCGCGTTGGTCAACTGTTGTTCTACCTCCGCTTGTGCAGGCCAACAGACTTGATTGGCCGATTGTCGCAGGTCTCCCGAAGCAACCAGTGCAATCGAACGGGGTAAGCAAGATGTAGCCATCGAATAATCCGGTTATCGTGATGAATTTAGAAGAATAAATCGGGACGAGCCACCATTATGTCGAATTCAGCGGACGCGTTGATGCCACTGATTGATTGCAGCGTCAATTTCTTTCACTAGCCGTACAGCGAGATCACTACGACCAGTGCGATGACCAAGAAGATGCAGCAACCCAGCAGCAGCGCCGTCATCGTTGCTCGACGCGCCCGACGTTGACTGCGGACCTTCCCCGGGGGCTCGGCTTGGGGCTCGAGCGTGGGATCGCGAACCGCGATCGAAATCGCTTTTGCATGGAGCGGGGCACTGGGCTGCGCCGATGGCTGTCTGAAGGACGGCTCGGAGGGCTCCACGGAGGGGCTGCCACGCTCCGCCCGTTTCAGCGGTGATTCGGGACGAGGAATCGTCCCCGTGGAAAACCGCTCGGGCAGGACCACATCCGCACGAATCCACTGTGGCCAGTCTTCGCGCCATAACAGCGTGGTTGCTGCCACACGACCTTCCAAAATCCACTGGCGAAGCAAATCACCAGCAGCTGGCCCGAATTGCCCGCCTTCCTGCGGTCGCACATACCACAACGCTGCGGGGTTCTCATCAATGACGGCAAATTGCTTCACAGGCAATACGCTCGGTTCAAGATCGCCCCGCGACGATTCAATCCCTACAACAGCCGACTCTTTATCAGCGGCGGTCGCCACATTTTCGCCGGAACTTACCGCATTGTCGCCGTCGGCCTGATCGCTGGCCGCTTGTGCCGACGGATTGTCGTCAGCCAGCGGGTGCTGCGGTGCGACCGGCCGCTGTGGTCGCACCATTTGGGCTGGACTGTCGTCCGCAACACGGACTACCGCTTGACGCTGGGGTGCCGAAGACCTCCCCGATTGGACAGCCGTTGCGGACGATTCGGGCAGCGCAATGGACTGTGCAGCATCCTCGTAGGGAATCCGAAATCGTCCGCCGCATTTGGGACACTTCGAACGGCGGCCCGCCAATTCGGATTTAATATTTAGATGAATTCCACAGTGGTGGCATGCAAAACGAACGCCCATCGCTTAACAACAAACCTCAGTTAACGGTATCGGCAGGGTCCCCCTTGCCAAACGTGCCATCGGAACGGTTCCCATGTGTGCTGCCAGGCGGAAAGGTTACGGCGACGTGCAAGGCCCGTCCCCAGGCAGTAGGGCTTGTGGACGTCCACGCCTTTGGCGCATAATTCTAGCAGAAACAGCGGTCGAGGACTATTTGCGTTGCCCCCGCATTTCCAAACGGTTCGGCAAGACGATCGCCTGCACCCCTGCGGGGCCCCGCTTAAAACTGCGACCGGCTAGGATTTGGGGGCACGGCTTGTCCGTCGCAAACCACTCGATGCATTCATTATTGACAAATCATTGACAGATTTCAGTTCACCTTATGTAACTCCGGGCTGATTAGAGCTATGGCGAAAAGTAAGAAAAAGGTCGAAACCGTCTTCCTGGTTTGCGAAGAAACCGGCGATTACAACTACACACTGCGAAGACGAACCGGTGGCGAAAAGCTGCGTCTGCGGAAATATTGTCCGCGGGTACGCAAGCACACTTGGCATGCAGAGAAAAAGAAATAATTGGATCATTGGTTTTGCATGGCGGCGGTCTGCGCTACGATCAGAGTTTAGGTTTTCGGAGGCCTGCCTTGCGTAGCCTTCGTCGCATCTTCTTGTTCTTGCCCAGGAACCGAAATCGTTTTTGGTTGCCACTGTCTTTATCGCCAAGGATGTGCTGATGCCCAAGCACTGGAATGTTCGCCCCTCGGATCATGCTCGAATCGAACTCCTGTCGCAAACGGCTCGGATTCCAAGCGTCGTGGCCCGGCTTTTGATCAGCCGCGGGATTGAGCAGTCCGAGGATGTGCGTCGGTTTTTGGATTCCAAACTAAGCGACCTTCGCGCCCCTGAAGATCTACCGGGGGTTCGCGATGCGGTATCGGTGATTGTTGCGGCAATCAATCAACGCACGCCGACGGTGATCTACGGTGACTACGACGCCGACGGCATGACCTCGTCTGCGATCTTGTTTAGCTGCTTGAAACTACTGGGGGCGGATGTCAGTTACTTCGTCCCCAATCGACTGGAGGATGGTTACGGGTTAAGCCCCGAGTCGCTGCGGCGACTGGCACGGCGTGGCAAACGGCTTGTGATCACGGTGGACTGCGGCATTGGCAGCATCGCCGAAGCTCAGTTGTGTCGGGAATTAGGGATGCGGTTGGTGATCACGGATCATCATCGGATCGATGGTCCGCTGCCCCAGGCGGATGCAATTGTGCATCCGGCTCACCCCGCCGAAGACTACCCGTTTGCGGGGCTGTGCGGTGCTGGGATTGCGTTCAAATTGGCGTGGGCACTGTGTCAGGAGGTTTGTCAGTCGAAACGGGTCACGGAACCGCTACGGGAATTTCTGCTGCAGGCCCTGGCGCTGGCGGCAATGGGAACAGTGGCCGATGTCGTTCCTCTGTTAGACGAAAATCGGGTGTTGGTCAAACACGGTCTGAAATCACTAAAGGCCTGTCCGACTCCCGGTTTGAAGCAACTGATGCGGCTGACGAAGTTGAACCAGCGGGCACAACTGCAGAGCGAGGATATCGGTTTTTCGCTCGCCCCTCGTCTAAACGCCGCAGGTCGCTTGGGACAGGCCCAGTTGGGGGTTGAATTATTAACGACCAAGGACGAAGATCGCTCGCAGCAGTTGGCGGAATATTTGGAGCAGCTTAACGGAAACCGTATGACGCTGGAGCGTAGCGTTTACCTAGCGGCTAATAAACAGGCGACCACAGAATTTGACCCCGACACCGACCCGGCACTGGTACTTTCGGGCGTCGGTTGGCACCTGGGGGTGATTGGTGTCGTGGCTGGCAGGCTGGCTGAAAAGTACAGTCGCCCGGTCATTATTTTGTCACTCGACCCGGTCAGCGGCAGACCAGCGACGGGATCAGGACGGGCAGGCTGCAGTTTTGTTGACTTGCACG
>SLFV01000280.1 GCA_007124075.1 Roseimaritima sp. | reverse complement strand
GTGTGGCCGACTTAAGCGATAGGGAGCCGTCGACACGGTGCTGACCATCTGACGGGCTGGATCGTAAACGCGCACCAAGTGGTTGTTATCATCAGCGATGAACACCCGGCCATCAGGCGCAATGTCCATGTGTTTGGGGCCATTGAATTGGGCTTCCAAAGCTGGACCGTCTGCGGAACCCTTTTTTCCAGTTCCTGCCACCGTTGTGATTTGACCGTTGACGATCCGCCGCAAGACGTTGCCGTTGCGTTCCAAAAGATACCAACTGCCATCGGGGGCAACCGCTGCAGCACGAGGATCCTGTAAGGGAGAAGCCACCGCAGACGCTCCGTCGACTGGATTGCCCTGCTGCCCGTTGCCTGCAACGGTTTGGACCTTGCCGGTTTGCAAGACGATTTCCCGAATACGTCGGTTTCCAATATCGGCAACCAACAAACGGTCGCGTTCTGGCGTTATGGAAACGCAGATCGCTTGGCGAAAACGAACTTGTTTTACGTCCCCCTGTTCCCCATCGAATCCAGCGCTACCATTACCGGCGAACGTGCTGACCTGGTTTGTGTGGGGATCATACAAACGTACTGCGTGATTCAAATGATCCGACAAATACATCCTGCCCTGATCATCAATAGCAACGTTGTGCAGCTTGTTAAATTTTACCTTCGCCCCTGCACCATCCTGGTAGCCCAGTTCCTGCGAACCGGCAATCAGACGCAGACCATCATCGGCAGTCCATGACAACAACCGACCTCCGTCATACTCCACAATAATCATTTCCCCTGCGGCGGTGAATTCGACCGCGAACGGCGCATTTAGTTCCGCAGGCGAAGCTTTTCCTGGGTTTTCGTCACGTAAACCAACCACCACCTCGACGCCTTGACCAACAACGCTGGTCGGCAGCCCATGACAAAGGATTGCACTCCAAAAACAGAATCCAAACGTTTGCAAACTACGAATCATTGAAATCACCACAGCAGTAGAGACACGTTATTCGCAACGCCTGACCAATAGCTGTCGGATTTGCGTCCGGCCCCTGAAGATCCTCTCCTGCGATCCCCGCTGCACAGCGTAGGGAAAGAAAACTCATAAAGGACAGCTATTGGTCGGGCGCTGCTTCGCCAACAGGCTTAAGTTGTCGAATTGGGTTCACGCCGTCCAATCCAATCATTGCTGCGATTGTACTCGAAACAACAGCGTACGACAGCAAAGCCGACAATTGCATTGTGGCGAGATTGATATTAAGACGCGTTTCAGTCGGTTGCTTTCGAGAGATCGATTCAAACAAGCGGCATGCCGTCCCTCCTGTTAAGGGACGGACCTGCCCCTCTACGGCTTTTGAAGTTCGCAATGTCTTCGCGGGGACTCCAAATGGTCAGCCTGCTTTAGCAACGGGCAGCTTTGCGTCGGGTACGCGGTCTCGCTCGTCAAGCTTCCCGCAAGCGCGAAACGTACGACGCCACGAGTCATTATGGATATTTTCTGCGGGATCGATCTGACGCTCCGTTTCGAACAGCATCTGTTCGATCCTACGGCGGAACGCCTCCAACGACTCATCATCACCGATTCGCATCGGGGAAGACATACAAACATCGATTCGAGAGAAAGGGAGCGGAATTTGCAACCGATCCCATGCACCGGTCACGACGATCCTCCAGCGCGGCACGATTGCGATAGCGATGACATTGGCTTGCGTTTGCCGAGCGAGATGCGCGATTCCTTTAGCAACTTTACCTCGCGGTCCGCGCGGCCCGTCGACCGTAAGACAGGCAGAATGACCCTGGCCGACGAATTCCGCTAGCTTGTGCAGCGCCGTCATGCCCCCCCGATTTTCCTTTCCTTGACCGCTGGAACCTCGGACCGCGTGAAAGCCCGCCAGCCGCAGAGCCGGAATCACCATGTCACCATCCTTGGAACGCGAGACCATCACCCCCATACCCTGAGGGGCAATCATCAGCGAGGCCAATTGGTGCGCATGAAGTACAGCAAATAGATGATTCACCCCGCTCTCGACGGTTTCACCACGCCGGTCACTGATCACTTTCAGACGACAGGAATGACGCGTCAGCAAGATCAAAATGGCAATCAACCACGCGACCGACTTTCGGAGCATTACTTTGTCCTCAGCACATAACCTCGGATGTTGGATTGGGCTCCCACAGGTAACAAACCGACGGGATTGGCTTTTTAGCGAAATCTTTTGAGCGTTGTAAACATCGGTGTGAGCGAACGTTCTGTTGAAAAAAATGAAAGAGGCCTGCCACTCTCCGACCGCTCGATTTTCCACTGTCTCAACAAGTTCTCTCATGGATCAGCCCCTTTTTTCGATAGGCAGTCACGTTTGCAGTGAAGTTTCTCGCTAGCGAACAGCAGGGGTGCCACGGGGGGTGCGGGTTCGGAAATACTTAAAAAAGGACCGCGATTGATCTTGAGTAAAAAAACAAAAATTTTTACGATCCGCGAGGACAAGGGAATAGAACCCGCAGCGCACACTACATCGATAGCATGCCTTGCGATCATTAAGAACGGGCTTGTTTCAAGGAGGAACCAAAATGACCTTAAAATCTCGATCAGTATTGCAGGCACGTCCCGTGATCGGTGCGTTGTGCCTTCTACTTGTTTCATCTGGCATCATTGCTGTCGGCCAACAACCGGCCAACGACATTATGGCAGTTGTCAATGCAGACCCGATTACGCGCGATCAGTTGGCCCAGGAAGCGTTGCGCCGCCATGGAGAGGAGGTGCTGGATGAAACGGTCAATCGTTATTTGATCGTGCAGGCATGCAAGGCCAAAGACATCGAAATCAGTGGACAACAGGTACAAGATGAGATCATTCGGATCGCGAAAAAATTTGGCTTAACCACGGAGGCTTACCTGCAATTGCTGCAGGACGAACGAGAATTTACGCCGCAGCAGTATGCTCGCGATGTTGTTTGGCCAATGCTTGCATTGCGTGCTTTGGTTTCCGACGACGTTTCCGTCAGCGAGGAAGAAATTAATCAGGCGTATGTGGGACAATTTGGCGAAGCGATGAAATGCCGGATGATCATGGTGGCTGACCAGTCGCGAGCGAAACAGTTGCGGCAGATGGCACTTGCCAAGCCCGAGGAGTTTGGAAATTTGGCGATGCGGCACAGCGAGGACGAAACGAGTGCGAGCGTTCATGGCTTGATCCCGCCCATTCGTCGCAACACCGGGGATGAGGACTTCGAGCAGTTAGCGTTTGATTTGAAGGAAAATCAAATCTCCGAGATATACCCGCTGGGCGACCAGTGGGTGTTCTTGCAAGCGGTGCGGCGACTACCCCCGACCCCACCCTCCCCCCAGGCGATGCCCTTGGTGCGGCAGCAAATCAGCGATCGTATTCGGGATGAGAAAGTTCGCGTTGCGGCCTCTTCGCTGTTTGCTAATTTGCAGCGTGATGCCAATGTGGTCAAGGTCCTAGGTGACACAGAGCAAAGCAAGCAGCATCCAGGAGTTGCCGCGATCATCAACGGTCAGAAAATCGTGGTGGCTACGATCGCCAATGAATGCATCGCTCGGTACGGGAAGGATGTATTGGAAGGCGAGATCAATCGTAAGCTATTGACGCAAGCGTTAAAAAAATCGCAGCGTCAGGTGCGATCAAGCGATTTGGAAGCGGAGGTTCAACGAGCGGCTGTTTCCTTCGGCTATGTTGATGCGCAAGGCAACCCCGATGTAAACAAATGGATGGCGACGATTCTGGCTGACCTGACCCCTGAAATGCGCGAACTATATCTACGAGACACGGTTTGGCCCAGTGTGGCTCTGAAAAAATTGGTCGAAGGCCAGGTCGAGGTGACTCAGGAAGATCTACGCAAAGGGTTCGAGGCGAATTATGGTGCCCGCTGCGAGGTATTGGCAATTGTATTGGGGGATCAGCGTTCAGCCCAAAAGGTCTGGGATATGGCACGCGCGAACCCTACCGATCAATTCTTCGGTGAACTTGCGCATCAGTACTCGATCGAACCGATGAGCCAAAGTAACTTTGGACGAGTCCCCCCGTTGGCGCGGCATAATGGGCAGGACACGCTGGAACGCGAAGCGTTCAAATTGCGACCGGGCGGTTTGGAGGCGATGAGCGGGATCATTTCCACGGGCGCGGACCGTTGGGTCATCCTCCGATGCATTGGGTATACCGAACCCGTTGTCAAAGATTTCGAAGCCGTTCGAGAAGAATTGACCAATGATCTGTTTGAAAAGAAACAACGTGCTGCGATGGCTGCTAAGATGGATCATCTGAAAGAATCTGCCCAGATTGACAACTTCCTGGCGAAGCGGTCACAACTGGGTAAGGTCCGTCAAGCATCGGCGGAAATGAATCGGCAGGCAAAGTAAGTGACGAGTCCCGCCGAATCCAGTAAGGCACGCGGCAGATTCCGACCATCTGCTGCGGGAGTCGATCGCGTTTTCGCGTGGGAAAGAGCATGAATTTGTCGCGTTCGCTGAATCGTGTCGTCTGCGTTCTGAGCTTTTGCTTGGCGGTGTCGGCATCCTGTCCGAATGCTACCTGGGCATTGGAACACATCCGCCTGCCGCAGGTTGATGAACAATTTGTCGCCCGAGACACTTTGACTTGCGACCCCGTAGAAGATGCGGATACAGCGGATTGCTTGGCTGGGTTACGATGGACGCCTGCGGAATTCACGGTAACGATTGAAACGCCCCAGGTCAAACAGGGCGATTTAGTGGTAACCTTTCCGTCGCCGCACCCGAGTGGCAATCCGGTACATGATCGCGTGTTTATGGAATGGTACGCGGCACGCGACCAGGCAGGACTGGTTGGCTGTGCCCCGGCGGTCGTTGTGGTGCATGAATCGGGGCGCAGCATGCCAGTGGGGCGTTTGGTAGCCCGTGGCCTGAGCATCTTAGGTGTGCATGCATTCATGATCCAAATGCCTGGCTACGGGCAGCGTCGCACCGAAATGGCAGATCGCCCAGAAAATTTGGTCCAGTCGATGCGGCAGGCGGTGGGTGATGTCCGCCGAGCCTTCGACGCGGTGGCTGCACTGCCTGTGGTGGACCAGAAGCGTCTGGGGGTTCAAGGCACCAGTCTTGGCGGTTTCGTGACCGCAACTGTTTTGGGTCTGGATTCCGCGTACAGCCACGGCTTCATTCTGTTGGCGGGAGGCCAGTTGGATCGTGTTCTCCTGGAAGGCGCGCGGGATGCGGCCAAGATGCGAGCACAATTACAATCCATTGGCATCGACGATGATCAGCTCCGCCAACTAGTGAAGGTTATCGAACCGTTGCGGCTAGCCAAGCGGGTCGATCCGGATCGGACATGGCTGTACCGCGGAGCCTTTGACAACGTCGTTCCGCCAGCAAGCTCGCTTGCGTTTGCAAAAGCAACGGGGCTCAGCGATGAGCATCACATTGTGATGCCCGTGGACCACTACACCGGGGTCATCTTTTTGCCCGGCGTGCTGCAGCAGATTGCGAACCAGATGCTTCGGTAATCCGCGCTTGCCATCCCCAC
>SLFV01000164.1 GCA_007124075.1 Roseimaritima sp. | reverse complement strand
TATCTTCCGGGTCGTTCAGTTCCGTCAGCGCGGAGTAAAGCGTGGTGGTTTTGCCGCTGCCCGTGGGCCCGGTCACCAGAATGATCCCGTTGGGGCGATCGATCGTCTTGCGGAATTTATCCAACGTCCAATCATCCATACCGACGTTTTCCAGACTCAAGTTCACCACCGAACGGTCCAGAATCCGCATCACGACGCTTTCGCCAAAAATGGTCGGCAGCACGCTGACCCGCAAATCGACCGGGTGCCCGCCCAAGGTCAATTCAATCCGTCCATCCTGCGGCATCCGTCGCTCCGCGATATCCAAGTTGGCCATCACCTTGATGCGTGTGGTGATTGCAAACGCCAGATGCCGTGGCGGCGGAACCATCTCATACAGCACCCCTTCGGCCTTGATCCGAATCCGGAATTCGTCCTCGAACGGTTCGAAATGGACATCGCTGGCTTGATCCTTGATCGCCAACAGCAACACCATGTTCAGCAATTTCCTGACCGGTGCCGAATCCGCCAACGCCTCGGCATCGGTCAAGCTGAACTTGTCCGATTCCAAAGCCTCGACGGCGGCTTTCAGTTCCTCGTCCGCGGACAGGTCAGCAACCAGCTTCTCCACACTTTCCGATTCGCTGTCGTAATGCCGCGTGATCGCAGCCGTCACCTCCCGCTCCGTGGTGACCACCAACCGAATTTCATGCCCCAGAAAGGTCCGCAGTTCGTCTTGGATGTTCAGATTTTGTGGATCGCAGGTCGCCAGCGTCAGGGTGTTGCCTTCAAACGCAATCGGAACAACACGATACAACTGCGCCATCGTCTCGGTGATTTTTCCCAGCAGTTCCGGCTTCAGCGTCACTTCGCTTAGCGAAATGGTCTGCATCCGCATCTGCTCTGCCAGCGCCACCACCAACTGTTCGTCGGTAATCAAGCCCATCTCTTCGGCCACTTTGCCGAACAAGGCACCCTGCTGCTGATGCTGTTCCTCCAAGACAGCTTCCAATTGGTCATCCGTTAGGAAGCCAAGGTCGACCAGAATTTGTCCGATGCGGCGTATCGCCATGCCTGTTATTCTCCGCTGGTCTGGGGTTCGTCGATGACGCCGCGTCGCGCCTGCACAATGCGTTTGGCCAAATCGTCAGGACGCTGGGCTTTGCTAAGCACGTCTTCGACCGAGCATTTTTCCTCCGCCCACAAGCGGTATAGGGCGTCGTCCATCAATTGCATCCCCAGCTTGGCTCCCGTCTGAATGGCACTGTTGATCCGAAAGGTCTTGTTTTCGCGAATCAGATTGCCGATCCCGGGTGTCACCACTAAAACCTCGTAGGCTGCCACGCGGCCGCCGCCGATCCGCGGCAGCAATGTCTGCGCCACCACACCAATCAGCGAACTGGCCAATTGTGTGCGGATCTGATCCTGCAGATTGCCGGGAAACGCATCGATAACGCGATTGACCGTCCCCTGAGCACTGTTGGTGTGCAGCGTACCAAAAACGATGTGGCCCGTCTCCGCCGCACTGATCGCCGCTTCAATCGTCTCCAAATCGCGGAGTTCGCCAACCAAAATCACGTCAGGATCCTGCCGCAACGCACGCCGAATCGCCTCGGCAAAACTGGGAACATCCACGCCGACTTCGCGCTGGTTCACGGTGCTGCGTTTGTGTTCGTGATAAAACTCAATCGGATCTTCGATCGTGATGATGTGGTGATCATGCGTCTCGTTGATCAGGTTGACTAAGCTGGCCAGGGTCGTACTTTTACCGCTGCCTGTCGGCCCGGTGACCAAAAACAGTCCACGCGGTCGCATCACCAACCGTACCACCGATTCGGGTAACCCCAACTGTTCCGGGGTCAGTTTATCGTTGGGAATCTGCCGCAGCACCATCGAGATGGAACCGCGCTGTTTGAAGACCGACACGCGAAACCGAGCTAGTTCGCCAAACGCGAACCCAAAATCGCTACTGCCCGTCTCCTGCAGTTCCCGCTGACAACGTTCGGGAGTGATGCTTTTCATCAACCCGACCGCGTCTTCGTTCTCCAACACCTTGGTTTCCAGTTTTCGCATCCGCCCGTGTAGCCGAAAAACCGGTGGCTGGCCGACAACGATATGGATATCGCTCACGCCCTGCTTCACCGCAGCTTGCAGCAGCTTATCGATCAGCACCGTTGCCATGTGAGCAGCCCTCTAACACCAGCCAACCTGCGGCGAACCGAACCCCGCCCACTGGGACGGGAGGTAGCGCATCGCGGTCAGCGATGGAAATCAAACGAAAAGGAAGCGAAACAAAAATAATGGAACAGATGAGACAAGGATCCTACGTGGAGCGACGTTCGACGCCCCGCTGTGGCTCCATTATGCGAGCAAACCGGCTGCAGTCCAAGTTTTTCGCCTGCTTGGTTAAAAATAACTACGACTGGCAAAGCATCCAGATCCACGCCCGGCAACCGAATCGCCGCAAGGATGCCTGCACGCGCGGCCGGATGCCCTCACAAGCGTTTACCACAGACCATACGATCTGCAAGGCTTGCGATCCCCAGCCGGATCACCGTCACCCCGCATACCGATAGCGGGGGAATTTTGTCCATTACCAGCGTTCAGTCGCATCGTCATCGTCAGGCGCGGCGGAAGGCGACGATGGTTCCTTCGCAATGCTTGCCCCTTCAACATCCCTTTGCCCGGCCCCAAGCCGCAGCAACAGGCCGGGGAGGGCAGGGCGAGGGCGGGGGCATGTTTGTCTGGCGCTCGCCTAATTCAGTTCCTTGATGAGGTGCTGCATCGCCAAATGGTCCTGTTCGGTCCGTTTGGCAACCCGATAAACCTCTTCAAACGTCGTAATTCCTCGCATGACTTTCCGCATTCCGTCGGCGTACAAAGTTGTCATTCCTTGGGAAATCGCAGCCTCGCGAATCTCCTGCGTCGGTGTCGCCTTAAACATCATTTCACGGATTTTGCTGGTTACCAACATCAGTTCATAAATGCCCAGCCTGCCGCGGTAGCCGCTGCGCTGGCAATAGCTGCATCCTTTGCCCTTAGCAAATTCCGCGTACTTGACCAGTTCGGGAGGCAACCCCGCGTCCTTGATGACGCTCTCGGGGGGCTTGAACGACTGCTTGCAGCGTGGGCAAATGGTCCGTACCAAGCGCTGGGCCAGGACCGCAATCACGCTGCTAGCGACCAAATAAGCAGGTACACCCATGTCCACCATTCTAGTTACAGCACTGGGCGCATCGTTCGTATGTAACGTACTAAATACCAAGTGTCCTGTTAAACTTGCTTGGATTCCCATCGACGCGGTCTCGTCATCTCGCATCTCGCCAACCAGGATGATGTTGGGTGCCTGCCTCAACATCGCGCGGATGATCAGCGCGAAGTCCAGGCCGATGTTGTGCCGGACCTCCACCTGATTGATTCCAGGCAGATAATATTCGACCGGGTCTTCGGCAGTGATGATTTTGCGGTCGGGTCGGTTCAACGCGTTCAGCGAGGCGTACAGGGTGGTGGTCTTCCCCGAACCGGTGGGGCCTGTGACCAAGATGATGCCGTTGGGGCGTTTGATCAACGAACTGAAATCGCGGTAATCTTTTTCGGCCAAGCCCAACTGCCGGGTGCCGACTTTGATGTTGTCTTTGTCCAGCAACCGCATCACGACCGATTGGCCGTGGTTGGTGGGAATGATGCTGACCCGCAAATCCAATTCCTTGTCACCCACGGTGATCTTGATCCGCCCGTCCTGCGGTCGGCGGCGTTCGGAAATGTCCATCTTCGCCAGGATCTTGATGCGGGAGATGATGCTGCCCAGCATTCTGCGGGGGGGACAATCGCGTTCCACACAGACGCCGTCGATCCGGTAACGAATGCGAACACGATCTTCAAACGGTTCGACATGGATATCGGAGGCCCGCAGTTGGACCGCTTCCTGGATCATCAGATGGACCAACCGCACCACAGGGGGGCTGTTTTCGTCCATGTCGGCGCTGTCTGTATCATCATCCGCGTCCGAGGTTTCGGTAAAGTCGATCGCGGTGTCCGTGAATTCCTGCAGCATCGAGTCAGCCGATTCACCCTCGATCTGTCCGTAGTAGTGGTTGATTGCTTCCTGAATTGCGACTTTGGAGGCCAGCGCGGTTTCGATCTTCTTGTTCAGAATGAACCGTAACTTTTCAGTTGTTTCCAAATCGAAGGGATCCGAGATCAAGACTCGGATCGCACCGTGGGATTCCGAAAATGGTATCACGTTGTTTTCCCGAGCCACCGATTCTGGTACCAATTCGATGACTTCCTCGGAAATCCGATGCTGCCGCAAATCGACGTAGGGGACGTTATGGTATTTCGCGGTTGCTTCGGCCACTTCTTCGGGAGTCGCATATTCCAGCTTGATCAGGGCTTCACCCAGTTCCATGCGAGCTTCCTGGGCAACATTCTCTGCCTCGCTAAGCTGATCCAGGCTGATCACGCCTTGCCGTAGCAGAAGGTCGGAAAAGTCTTGCACCGTGCGGCTCATTGGTTGAACTTTCGTTGGGGGAAGCGAAATCAGCGGCAGGGAAAGAAAAGCAAGCCTGCCAGGGTACCTTTTAGAATAACAAGCGAGTCCTCCGCAACAACTAAAAATCCCGCTCCGACGCTCTGGCCGGGAACCAAAATTTCCGTTGGATCGGTAGCCGCAGTTCGCCGAACGTGGACACGACGTGGGATTGCAGTATTATGAGGGCGCGGCCCCCGATTCGTAAACTCAGGTTTGGCCGGCCATGCGAACGCGGACTTGCGGGATTGATTGACCAATGACGGACACGCCCCCCCCCTCTGCTGATGAAGCGATCTATCCGGTTGGACTGCAGCGTCTGAACCATGGGGGGCTGGCGATCGATTGGTCCGATGGTCAGCGACGTCAGTATCGGGCGGCGCGGCTGCGTGATGCGTGTCCTTGCGCGACTTGCCGCGAAAAAGGAAAAGCGGACGAAGCAAAGCCAGCGACAACGCTGCCGGTCCTGTCCGCATCCGAGGCGCGTCCGCTGGAGATTGTTGCCATGCAACCGGCCGGACAATATGCTTACAGCATTCAATTCAGCGACGGCCATCAGAGCGGGCTTTATACCTTTGACTACCTGCACCGATTGGGGATGCCCGATCTGGGGCCATGATGACAAAGGCGGATGCTCAGGCCAGCAGCAGATAAGAACTTGCAAGGCTTATCGGATGAACCGCAAAACCATTCGCTGTCCGTCGTGCGAAGCGTCGCTTAGCGCGTCAGGCCTAGCACCGGGAACACTCCTACGCTGCGGCAAATGCAAACAAGTGATCCGCGTGCCCGCAGGCGTGAATCGGAATACTGCGGCGGCACAAGGTTCTTCGCAACCCACCGTTGGCAATCCCAGCGAACCTCCTTCGGGCTTCTTTGCCAAGTTTGAATATCATCTGCAGCAAGCCGAAGCAATCCGACGTCAGCAACGCGATCCACCACTGCGAGGTTTTTTGATGCCGTTTTTTCGTTGGTCGCTGATCGCTGCTTTGCCCTTG
>SLFV01000112.1 GCA_007124075.1 Roseimaritima sp. | reverse complement strand
TGATTATTCTGGTCGGTTACTTCGTCGCCAAATTCCTGGCACGTTTGATTAGTGCGCCCGTGATGAAGAAAGTCGACGAAACACTGGGTCGTTTCGTCGCCAAGTTCACTTTCTATGGTATTATGGCGGCAGTCCTATTCGGGACTCTTTCATCGATTGGGTTGCCACTGGGAGGTCTGGCCGCCCTAGTCGCTGCGGGCGGTTTTGCTGTTGGTTTGGCGTTTCAGGGAACCTTAAGCAATTTCGCTGCGGGGATTCTGTTACTGGTCTTTCGCCCGTTCAAGGTCGGCGACATGATCAATGCCGCCGGGATCATAGGCAAGGTCAATGAGATCGACTTATTCACGGTGACTTTGGATACGCCTGATAATCGTCGAGTCATCGTTCCGAATAGCTCCGTGTCAGGCGGGATTATTGAAAACATGTCATTCAACGGGCATCGTCGCGTGGAGGTCGAAGTTGGCGTGGCGTACGAGGCCAGCATCGAACAGACGCGAGTGGTTTTGAATTCGGCGGCGGAATCATTGCGACACGAATTGATAGAGGGTCCCGATCGCGGTTACAGCGTTTTGCTTGATTCGTTAGGGGACAGCGCTGTGAATTGGAAGGTGCGTTTCTGGACTGCAAGCTCGGAATTTTTCCGAGTCCGCGAACTGCTGACGTGCCAAGTAAAGCAGAGCTTGGATCAAGCCAGTATCATGATTCCGTTCCCGCAAATGGATATTCATTTCTACGGCCAGGAGCCGCCACAAGTCGCTTTGCCGCAGAGGACAAGGCCCCGGGCAAGAGGTCAAGCTCGCTCGGCATAGCAGTAGCAGCCCAACGTGTCTATCTCTTCACGCCCCTCGCAGCGGGATGGCCGGGGAAAATCCCGATAGCCGGAAAGCCGATCCTCCGGCCATTGACCTTGGGTTGCCTAACGTTGGTAGATTGGCAAAAAGCCGCGATCCAGTTGCAACATCGTCAGATTGCAGGCGGTGACGTAAACGGGATGAATCTGCCCTTCCCAATATCCATCGGGACGTTGATCAGCGACAATGCGATCGTACAGCTTTTGCCGAAAGTCAAGCCAAAGTTCGTCACCTTTACGGTAAACCACCTGGCTATAGTACAAATACGTGTAGTGCCAGTGGCCAAAAGCACGGGCGGCATCATTGATGTTGTGCAGTGTTTCTTTGGCATACCGCCACATATCCGGAACGTGTTCGCTATCGTAGTCACCCGCGTTGTAGAGAGCTGCCAGCGCGGCGGCGGTGATCGCAGGTCGACTGCTGCCGGTTTGCTTGCTGCTGTAACTGATGCCTCCGTCGGCATTCTTGCATATGTAGATATACTCCTTTGCTCGTTCGATGATTTCCGAAGGGACCGCGATACCGGCGTTGCGACATCCACGCAATCCTTGTACTTGAGTGATTGTTGTCGATCCTTCATCGAAATTGCTGCCTTCTCTTGCTGAAACGTATCCCCAACCACCTGCAGGCGTTTGCGCATTGCCGCTAAATTCGACCGCGCGAGTCAATACGTCGACCAGTTCGTTGCGTCGCTCCAACAACCCCTCCTCCCCTAAAACTTGCGACAAAAATAACATCGCAAAACCATGCCCGTAGGTGTAGCGACTATCGCTTTGCGGGTCACCAATTAATCCGTTGGGACGTGACTTGCTGATCAAAAAATCGGTGGCTCTGGCAATTTCGCGTGCGTAGGGACCTTGAGTCGTCGTGGAACCGCTAGCTAACAAGGCGGTACCCGCCAAAGCCGCCATCGCAGTGGGATAGACCTGCGCGTTCCATTGTCCACGCGAGGATTGGTTCCGTGCCAGCCATTGCAGCCCTTTATTGGTCGCTTCGATCCAGCGCGGGTCACGGCGTCCTGCTGTTGCCCACGCAGACTGACCCATGCCGCCAGCAAGCGCAAAGCCCGCACAAGTGAAGGTGGTGGTTCGCAAAAACTCACGACGTTCGGTAGGCCGATCCTGAATGCGGGAAATTGTCATCGCTTGGTCCAATAGACGCGAAATAGTACCTGGGAGTCCACGTGATTGTTGTTTCGTGCAAAACCCGAAGAGGTTGTCGCAGAATCCTGTCCGACCGACCTCCCCAGATTCTAAGGATAGCGGAATTCGCGCAATCCATGTCATGGGAAATTCAGAATTTCATGACTTGGAGGTTGGGTAACGATCGCTATTGCAAAATTTACAAACAGCCTGTTACAGTCCGAGGGTTGCCGGATCACATGGCGCGGGTGCTGCGTCAGGCGGAGGTTGATTTCTTTTGGGCAACCATTGGCAGCAAGTGTGTTACGGAGGACAGGGCGTGTTATCGCGGTCACCGATTCGAAAAAAACTCCTGCTGGCCCTTGCTATTTTAACGGCGATGGTCGCAACGTTGGCTTTCAGTGGCTTCTGGGGACTGTACCGTTACCGACACTTGGCCAATAGTGTCAGCCAGCGAGCGTTGGAGATTCCTCAGACCCATTCGCTACTGCGCAGTGCGGAGGCGATGCGGGATAGCTGTCACCAGGTGGAAACAGTGCTGTTGCAACGATCGCCGATCGGCCCTGAGCGTCTGCTGTCGCGGTCACTGCTGGCCAGCGAGAGCGATCGCTTTGATGATGCATTGCATGAGTTTAGCTGGGGTCTGAGTCGCTATCAGGTCTCTTTGGACACCCCGCGGCACCCCCCGAGATCGGGTTTGTTGTACATCGATCCTTCCAAGCAGCAGCAATTACTGGCCGACATCGAGCACAGTCTGGAGGAGGTAAAACAAAATCACCGGCGAAGCCTCAAAGACCTCGATCCTATCGACTTTGCTGGACTGCAATTGGCACTCGATGGGCTGTACGAGCATACCGTCAAATTGCCTGCGTTTCTGCAGGAGCGGATGGCGGTTGTTCGTGAGGAAGCCCATGGCGAGTATCGAACTTGGATTGCCGTCGCTTGGCTTTGTACCATCCTGGCTCTGTTGATGCTCGGGACGCTGTTATGGCTATTCCGGACATTGGTGATGCAACCGTTTCGCACGTTGCTAGAAGGATGTCGCTTGGTCGCCAGCGGCGAATTCAGTCACCATATTGACTTGGGGACAGGAGATGAACTGGACGAACTGGCCCATGCGATGAATGGAATGACCGACCGTTTTCAGAAAACCTGCACTGAACTGGAAGCGTTGTGCGAGGATTTAGATCGTCAGGTGCGTGAGCGGACGCGAGAAGTGATCCAGCGAGAACAACTGGCAAGTGTTGGTTTTTTGGCTGCTGGCGTGGCGCATGAGATCAACAACCCTTTGGCGGCCATTGCCTGGAGTGCCGAAGCGGTAGAGGCACGCCTCTTCGATGTGCTCCATGGCAACTGCGACGAAGGACGTATCAGTCGTGATGACCTGGATTCCTTAAAAAACAACCTGACGCGAATCCAGTCAGAGGCTTTCCGCTGCAAGGGAATCACGGAACGTTTATTGGATTTCAGCCGCCTGGGGAATGTGACGGTGGAACCGACCGACCTGCGAGCATTGATCGAAGATGTGGTGTCGATGGTGAAGACGTTGGGGCAATACCGCTGTAAAACAATTAGCTTCGAATCCTCGGCTGAAGTCACCACCGAGGTGAATGCCCAGGAGATTCGTCAGGTCGTTCTGAATCTATTGACAAACGCTCTGGAAAGCGTCGCCAGTGATGGCGAAGTGCGCGTTGAATTGATGCAAACGGCGACACATGCACAAATTGCCGTTAGCGATAATGGATGCGGGATGACCGATGAGGTCCGGGAAAACCTTTTCGAACCATTTTTCACTCGTCGCCAGGACGGGCGCGGCACCGGTCTAGGGTTGAGTATTACCTACCGTATCATCTGTAAGCATGGCGGCATGATCTCCGCGCATAGTGATGGCGTCGGTCAGGGTTCGCGTTTGGAAGTATTTTTGCCTTGTCAATCGAAGGAAATGGAAGATGCCACGTCCAAAGTCGCCTGAAAAGAAAGCCCTTCTGCGAGTCCTGTTTGCAGATGACGAAATCGGATTGCAGGAACTGATCAGCAGCGAGTTACCACGGATGGGATATTCGGTTGCTGTCTGCCCGGATGGTTTGACAGCGGTCGCGGCGATGGAAAAGGAGCCGTTTGATTGTTTATTGGTCGATTTGCAGATGCCAGGGATGACCGGTTTGGAGGTGATTGAAAAAGCATCGCAGATCCGACCCGAAATGGATACCGTGATCATGACCGGGAATCCCAGTCAGGAAACCGCAATCGCGGCACTCAAGTTCCAGGTTTTTGACTACCTGACCAAACCGTGCCGTCTGGCCGACATTGCCGGATTGCTGGGACGGGTGCGCGAACGGCGCGAAAGCCGGCGTGAAGTTGCTGTGCTGCGGCATCAAATTCAACGGGTTTTCGGGGATCGGCGGCTCATCGGGCAGCATAAATCTATCGAAGCGATGCGAACCTTAATCACACGTGTGGCCCCCGCCGAAAGTACCATTTTGATTCGCGGTGAAACGGGTTGCGGTAAGGAGTTGGTTGCGGGCGCGATCCATGACCAGAGCGCTCGCGCAGGTGAACCTTTCGTCGCGGTTAATTGCGGGGCGTTGCCAGAGAATCTCATTGAAAGCGAGCTGTTTGGTCACTGCAAAGGCGCCTTCACGGGCGCCGATGCGGCGCGGACAGGTTTATTCGAAATGGCTAACGGTGGCACGCTGTTTCTAGACGAAATCGGGGAGTTGCCGCTGGCCATGCAGGCGAAGTTGCTGCGGGTCCTGGAAACCGGTGATATTCGCCGAGTCGGTGATAATCAAATCCGACAGATTAACGTTCGTGTCGTCTGCGCAACGCATCGCGATTTGGAGCAAATGGTCCAGGACGGCGAATTCCGCGAGGATTTGATGTTTCGCATCAATACCTTCGAAATCTTCGTTCCCGCGTTACGCGAGCGAGTCAGCGATCTGCCGCTTCTGGCTCAGCACCTGCTGCAACGTTTTCGACCCGAGGCGGCGAAGCATCCGACGGCGACATTTGACCCCGAGACGCTGCGGATTCTGGCGGAACATCAATGGCCCGGCAATGTTCGCGAATTGGCCAATGTGATCGAGCATGCGGCAATCCTGTGCGATCATCTACCACTCATGCCGGAACATCTGCCGCGTCATTTCGGATCGCGTCAGTTGAGGAAAGAACTGCGCGTCAGTGGCCCGGTGAGCCTTCGTGATTTGGAACTGCAAGCCATCGAGGATGCTTTGCAGCGTCACGGTGGCAGCAAGCCGGCGGCAGCAAACGAATTGGGGGTCAGCCTGAAGACTCTGTACAATAAGCTGAATTCAGCAATCGAAAGCAAAGCGGGCTGAATGTTGAATAATGTTCTATCAACGGCGGGGAAGCCGCTGTAAACCACACGGGCGTTCAGTAGGCTCCCTCGCACTTTAAGACTGTCTTTACCGTGCGACCAAGAATATAGAGGTCCAGCCATGGCGACCAGTTTCGCACGTAAAACCGATCATGCCATAAGCGTTCTTCGTACGTCGTGTTATTCCGCC
>SLFV01000584.1 GCA_007124075.1 Roseimaritima sp. | reverse complement strand
TGTCCTGCATGTTTCACCAGAAAGCTTCACCGGTGGCCCGCTGGCGTTAGTGCAATCGGGTGATCTTGTTGAAATTGATATTCCTAATCGCAGGATCCATTGGCATGTCGAAGCCGACGAGGCAGCCCGGCGAGCAGCGGGTTGGGTGGCACCCGAACCGAAGTTTGATCGGGGTTATGGTCAGCTTTATTCGGCTCACGTACTGCCAGCCCATCAGGGCTGCGACTTCGATTTCCTGGTGGGTCGCTCACCCGGCAGCGAACCCGATATTTTTTAGGAGCGGTTCAAAAATAAGTACGGTTTTTGGGGCGACCCGCCCTGCTGGGTAGTTCATCGACTGTTGGTTTTGCGGCGAGGGGCCAAAGATCAATGGCGAAGTTATTTCCGAACGTATGCCTGGGCTCGCAGCACCCCTTTGGGACTCAGCAGCTTCAGCTAGCCTGCGACAAATTCTCTTGCCGCCGTGCGGTTCGGTTTGGTATCGTTCCCGAACGATGAGCACTGACGAAGAATCCGCCGATTTGGTCCTTTGTATTCATGGGACTTTCGCTTCCTCCGGCACTGAATACGGTCGTGGCTGGTGGCAGCGCGGAAGCGGGTTTTGGAAACAATTTTCTCGCCAGCTTCCCAGTGGCACCAAACTGCCGGAGGCTGGCGAATCACTTTTTCGCTGGTCGGGAGCGAATACCGAACGCGATCGCGAGCTTGCCGCCGTGCGTTTGTTGGCGGTTATGCTTCGTTACGAGCGGGCGGGACGTCACTATCACTTGATCGGTCATAGTCATGGAGGATCGCTCATTTGGGCCGCTCTCCGCCTTGGCTGTCGGCGGGGAGTGGAACTGAAGCATCTGCGAAGTTGGTCGACGGTAGGTACCCCGTTTTTAAATAAACAATCGTTGCAACTTTTTCACCCAGGCAGCATCTTGCGGTGCTGCCTGGGTTGTTTGTTGGTTCTGCCCTGCCTGACGTTAAGCAAATTTCTTCTGAACCTGACGGCAGGCGTTCTGCATTCGGAGGCCCCGATCTGGAACATGCTGGGAGCGATGGCGATTGTGGGGGTGATTCTATATCTGATCGTGTTGATTCTCTCGATCGCATTGGGACCGTTGCTGGAATCTTTGCAGATTAATCGCGAAAACAAGCTAGATCGTCGCGCGATGGAATTGTACGGCCAACGGTGGATGGGTTTGTGGTCACCCGATGACGAAGCTATCAATGCCTTGAGGTCGACGTTGAATATGCCGCTGTCTTTTGTCGGACGCTACGTCCCTCGGGAACGGGTTTTCGCATCCGATCGACTCCATGCCCTTGGGCTTCCGCACCAGTGGTTGCTGGGGTCGCTGTACAACCTGTTGATTCAGCCAACGTTGAATCGCATGGTTACCAGGCAGGTGATTAAGACGCTGCAAGGCAACAATCGCCCGGGAGGAAAAGTCGTGGCGGTTCATCCGTGGCCGACCACTAATCCGCTGGGCCGAGAATACCCGATGTTACCCGGATGGTTAAGCGAACGGTTGCTGCAGCGTGCTGATCAGGGAGCACGCCACATGGCACCCAAGCTCCGGCAGTTACTGGCCGCATCGCCACTGACAGTCGTTCATCAATTACAACAGTCGGTTTCAGGATCGGAAATGGTCCATACGTCTTATTTAGAGGATGAGGAGATTGGTCGACTTTTAGCCCTCCATATTGCTTGGGCTGGGAATCATCATCAAGTTCTCTCCCGCACCGCTGAGAACTGGCCACAGGGCATGCTCTGGTTCAGTCGCTTCAAGGCATCGCTGGGAGCTCATGTCAGCACCGTCCCGCAGGCCGGGAAAACCTGGCATGATCCCGACCCGTTGACGTCGCCTGATCAATGGAAGCGAACATTCTACGCGGAGATCGAGGATTTGATCCGCGATGATCAGCGATCACGCCAAGCCGGTTAGGAACGATCGATCCGTCGGTGCTGAAACCTAACGGATCTTTGTATAGACTGGAGCGATTGACCGCCGATGGCCGTCCATTCCTCACTTCCGCTGGAGGCTAACTATGTCACGCGAGATTTCCCGTCGTCGATTCCTGACCACCACCACCGTAGCGGCTAGTGCGATGCTGCCTTGGGGACAGCGTGCGTTTGGCTATCAAGCAGCGAATGATCGTCCCGTCTTTGCGACGATTGGGCTTCGCAATCAAGGCTGGAGCATCACCAGTAAATCATTCCGTTTTGCCGACTTCGCAGCCCTAGCGGATGTCGACGCCACGATTCTGCAGGAAAACATTGGTAAAGTAGCCGCAAGGCAGAAGCACAAGCCGGATGCGTATAAGGACTATCGCCGGATTTTGGAAAGGAATGACATTGATGCCGTGATGATCGCGACTCCCGATCATTGGCATACAAAGATCGCGGTCGAGGCCATGCGTGCGGGAAAGGATGTCTATTGCGAAAAACCGCTGACGCTGACCATCGCAGAGGGCAAGCTGATTGAAAAAGTGGTTGAAGAGACCGGGCAAGTGTTTCAGGTGGGCACTATGCAGCGTAGCGAATCGGGTCTTCGCTTCCTTCAAGCGATCGCCATGATTCGCGATGGTCGAATCGGCACGGTTCAACGTGTGACCTGCGGAATCAATGGCATGTCGGGTTCGCCCGTAATTCCCAAGGCTCCCGTGCCTGAGGGACTGGACTGGGATTTTTGGTTGGGCCCCGCGCCCAAGGTTCCTTACCGGGCTCTGCCCGAAATGCGCACCGGTTACGGTGGCGGGGTTCCCCTGTATAGCAACGGGCACTATTCATTCCGTAACTGGCACGAATACGCAGGCGGAAAGTTGACTGATTGGGGGGCGCACCATGTGGACATTGCTTGCTGGGCATTGGGGGCCACCGACACCGGGCCCAGCCGGATCGAACCGATGGAGTTCACGTTGCCAGTGCCTCACGAAAACGGACACCCTATCGTCAACGATCGGTACAATGCGGCGACCAAATTCCGCCTGCGCGTCGATATGCCCAATGACGTGGAAATGATCATTACCAGCGAAGGAGATAATGGAATTCTATTCGAAGGCACTGAGGGACGGTTTTTTGTAAATCGGGGAAAGATTACGGGAAAGCCCGTTGAGTTGTTAGCGGAACAACCGCTGCCCGAAAACGCGATCGAAGAGGTGTACGGTGGCAAGGTCCCTGCCAACCATACGGAGAATTTTACCGAGTCGATCAAGTTGCGGCGGCAGCCAATTTCGGACGTCTGGAGCCACAACCGCATGCTGGAAATCTGCCATTTATCGAACATCGCAATGCGTCTGGGACGGGCCTTGCAGTGGGACCCAAATAAAAGGCAAGTCATTGGCGATACCCAGGCTAATGAATTCCTTGCTCGCGAAAGTCGCAAGGAGTACGCGATCGCGGCTTGAGGCCTCGTTGGGATGCGCGTGAGACAAGTATCGACGCCTGTCGCCGGGGCCGGCCCGGCGAGGTGGGCGAGCGAGCACGATACGGAACCCACAACGCTATGAACCGGTGTCGATCGATGAAGGTCAATGTCGCGTGGGATCGCTTTTATTGCGTGCTTAATCACACCGACCTAGGCACGCACGTCCAGCCGATTTTGCGATAGTTGAGCTTGAATGTCCACCGCAGCGGTCAACAGTTCGACGGCCGCTTGGCCAGTTTGCCGGGAAGCCTGCAGTTGCTTGCCCGCGACCACGTACGCGATTTGACTTTCCGTTGCCGCCCGCTCCGAAACCGCATTCATTAGCTTTGTAACGTGAGCCGGAATGCTGCCGATCGAATTCATCTGGGCTTGATTGCTCATTTTCAGGATTTTGGTTGCACAGTGGCCGTTCTCGATCAATCGGTAGGCCTCCCGTGAGCAGGTGCTTTTCCCCATGGTACGTTGACGATCGACTGATGACCAATCGGTGGACGAAAGGATCCCGACAAATCACTCGACTTTGCTTTTCCTGGTATCAACTATTCCGGCTGCAGCATCTGGGCGGGCGTCAGGCAACCGGTCGTGCCACCCGGCCAGCCCATGAACCCCTTTTTCAAAAGAGAGCTGACCCAACCGCGAACAGACCCGTCTACCCCTTTCGCCCGCTTTACTGCGGATCACGGCCCGTGTCGGATTCGGACCGCCACAACCAGCGCAGCGTATCGGGGAAGATCGCCCCACCGTGTTTTCCATTGTGAGCGCCGTCGCCGTAAACGAATTGGAAGTCATATCCCTTGAATTGCAAGGCTTTGGCCATTTGCTGGTTAGCCAAAGGCCAGTTGCCGTGTTCATTGTCCAAATCGTTGCTGCCATCCTGGAGGAACACCCGTATCGGCTTAGACTCCGTTTTACGGATTAACGACGGATAATTGTGTCCGCCGCGAATATTAACGAAACTGCCGATATGGCTAACCACCTTGCGGAACTGGTTTGGCCGTTCCCAAGCCACCGTCCAAGCGCAAATTCCCCCGGAACTCATCCCCGCGATCGCCCGCATTTCCGGATCATCGCTCAAAGGATATTGCTTGGCAACTTCAGGCAGGATCTCGTCCAACAAAAATCTAGCGTACTGATCCGATAGCGTGTCATACTCGAAACTTCGGTTTCGCGGGGTAGGACGCCAGCCTCTTTTCTCTGGCAATCCATCTAAGTGCCCCGGATCGATGAAGACCCCGATCATCACGGGAATTTCGCCCGCATGAATCAGGTTATCCAAGACCACGGTGGCCCTGAAATCGCCCTGCGGATTTTGGTAAGCATGACCGTCTTGAAAAACCATGACTGCGGCCGATTCAGATCCATCGTACTGCGCCGGAACATAGACCGAATAATGTCTTTGGGTCTGCGGAAACACCTCGCTTTCCCAGACATAATGAGTGATCTTGCCACGGGGCAAATCGGGTTTAACCTGCGAATCAGGATGTAGCGGATAGCTTTCCTGCTGTGCCTCCAAAGGAGTAAGAAACAGTCCGAGGATGGAAAACGTCAAATAAGTGAATCGATGTTTCATGACATGCTTTCAAAGTAAGGCCGACGAAAAGGGAAAACCAATCGGATCGCTACCTGACGGCGGTCGATTAACACAGATTGTAGGCTGCACCGTGGTTTTTTCGACAGCCAAGGGGCCAGGACCGCGTTCATTTTTGACCGTGGAATCACGCTGCTCGATGGCGCGACAGGATTCGGGTTGAAGACGCTGGCAACCGATCTTGCAACAGGCTGCTAGGTCCCCCCCTTGGTGAACGGGCATGTTTCGGGTAGCAATAGCAGTTTTGAATCCTTTGACTGAGAAGTCGTTTACAGCATGATTTGCGTTAGCATCGGGCGGACTCGCCATACCGAAACCATTGCCGAATTGAAGCATCTTGCCGAACAAGGCGTAAAACTGGTCGAGCTTCGCCTGGATTACATCGGCCGCGCTGTGAACTTGAAACGTCTGTTAGATGATCGGCCTTGCGCAGTTATTGCGACGGCCCGTCGTCGAGTTGATGGCGGTCGCTGGGATCGCAGTGAGGACGAACGATTGACGCTGTTGCGGAGCGCGATTGTGGCGGGTGTTGAATATGTCG
>SLFV01000302.1 GCA_007124075.1 Roseimaritima sp. | reverse complement strand
GATGATGGACTTACCCGAAGACCTGGCCCTACAATTTGAGCACGAACTGATGAAAATCGAACAAGAGAACCACATGCCCTACGTAACCTCCATCGAACGCCGCGCCATCGCACGAGGAATTGAGCAAGGAATCGAGCAAGGAATTGAGCGGGGAATTGAGCAGGGTTTACTGGTCGGTCAAATCCAACTGCTACAGCGGATGTTAGGCCAAGCAGAAACGGGTCGCGAAGAGCTAGCAGGCGTTCCACTGGATAAGTTAACTCAGCAGCGGGACGACCTGCAAAGCCAACTAAGCCAGCCGAGAGATGGCGGGGGATGAAGGATGAGAGGATAGTGGTCAGTCTTGAGTCCTGAGTCTTGAGTCTTGAAAACTGGAAACGGATCACGAAACCCTAATTTTCCATTAATCACTCCAGCCCCATCTCCGTTCCTTCGTTTCCGGCGCAACGGTCCAGTGTTTTCCTAGTCCGGCCGTTGGCTCTGACCCGCTCCGCCTACGGCATCCGCCTGCCTTGGTGTTCCAACATCGTTGCGACAAGCGAGGTCCAGCCGGTTTGGTGACTGGCACCCAGACCCGCCCCCGTGTCGCCGTGAAAATATTCGTAAAACAGGATCAAGTCCTTCCAGTGCGGATCCTGATGGTAGGCCGACTGCCCCCCGTGCGCCGGGCGTCCGGAGGGCGTCTGTTCAAACAATTTGATCAATCGTCGCTCCAGGTCCAGGGCAACCTCCTCCAGGTTCAGCATCTTGCCACTGTTGGTAGGACATTCGACTCGATAATCAGGACCGTAAAACGAATGGTAGCGCCGGAGCGATTCGATCAACAGGTAATTGATGGGAAACCAGATGGGACCTCGCCAATTGCTATTGCCGCCAAACATCCACGAATCACTTTCACCGGGAACATACCGAACCTCCTCCACTTGCCCCCCCAATTCAAACACAAACGGTTGGTCCCGATGCGCGGCCGACAAACTGCGGATTCCAAACGGCGACAAAAATTCGTTTTCGTCCAACATGACGGAAAGCAACCTGCGGAAACGATCCTGAGACGGAATCGCCAACAAGCGTTTGTTGGGAGTATGATCGCAATCGGTTTCGTACTCCAGATACGTCATGTGTTGCGCAGATGGCGAACGATGCTTCAGGAACCAATCCATGCGTTTTTTAAATCCCGGCAATTTTTTGATCTCGTCGTCATCCAAGACCACGGCGGACAGCAACGGGATCAACCCCACCAGCGATCGAATTCGCATGGGAATCCCCTTACCCTGACCTTCCTGATACAAATGGTCGTAGTAAAACCCATCCTCAGGATCCCACAAGCCACTGCCATCCATGCTGTTCATGGCTTCGGCGATGGCAATGTAATGTTCAAAGAACTTGCTGGCCATGTCGCCGTATGCCGGATTTCCGTCGGCCAGTTCCAATGCCATTCGCAACATCACGCGACAGTAAAAGACCATCCATGCCGTCCCATCGGCCTGCTCCAAAAACCCGCTGGGCAGGGGCTTGCTGCGATCAAAAATGCCGATGTTGTCCAGGCCCAAAAATCCGCCCGCAAAGATATTCCGTCCGCGCGGATCCTTGCGGTTGACCCACCACGTGAAATTTATGATCAGTTTTTGGAAAGCGCGCGACAGGAACAACTTGTCACGCTCCCCCGGCGGCCCACTTAATTGATACACCTCCCACACACCCCAGGCATGCACCGGGGGATTGACATCGCTGAAATGCCATTCGTAAGCCGGGATTTGCCCGTTGGGATGCATGTACCATTCGCGCAAAAACAGCAGCAACTGTTCCTTGGCAAAATGCGAATCCAAACGCGCAAAGGGCAACATGTGAAACGCACTGTCCCACGCGGCGTACCACGGATATTCCCATTTGTCGGGCATCGACAAAATATCCCGATTGAACAAATGACGCCACTCACCGTTGCGAATGTCGCCACGATGCGGCAGTGCCGCTGGGCCGACCGGATCGCCCTGCAACCAAGTGTCGACGATGTAGTGATAAAACTGTTTGGTCCACAACAACCCCGCGTAGGCCTGCCGCATGACTTGCTGCTGGTCGCGGTTTAATGATTGCGGAATGATCTGCTGGTAGAACTCATCGCATTCCGCTTGACGCGCCGCAAAGGTTGTGGCAAACCCTTCATCAAACGGCTCCCCCTGCCATGCGGCGGCGGTCCCTAAATCAACCAATCGGCAACGGATCTCCCGGGCCTGCCCCGGTTGAAACGTCAGTTCATAGTGTGCTGCCACCTTTGAACCGGTCTGCTGTGGATTCACCGCATCGTTTTGCCCTTGTACAACGAACCGGTCAAATGCGTCTTTATTGTATTGTTCTCGCCCTGGTTGATCGGGATGCCGTACCGTATTGGTTTCGTTGTGCGTAAACAGCCAGGTCGCATCGATTTCTTGGTCGACCTGGTCGGCAAAAAACTGATAACGTCCCAAGGTTTCATGATCGGTCTGCACGACGTTGTCGGCCAACCACATGCGGGGCGGCAGGGTGCAGCCTTCGTCGCTACATTCCCAGGTCCAAGTATTCCGGAACCAGAGTGTTGGCAACACGTGCAACCGACTCTCTCGAGGCCCTCGATTGGTAATGCGAATCCGTACCAAGATGTCATCGGGTGACGCTTTGGCGTAGTCCGTCTGGACGTCAAAGTAACGATTGTCCGCAAACGCCTGGGTGTCCGTTAATTCGTACTCCCCCTCCTGCCGGCTGCGTTGGTGATTGACATCCGTCAATTCTTCGTAAGGAAAAGCACGCTGAGGATACTTGTACAACGCCCGCATGAAGCTGTGGGTTGGCGAACTGTCCAGGTAGTAGTAGCATTCCTTGACGTCCTCGCCATGATTCCCCTCGGGACCTGTTAGTCCAAACAGCCTCTCCTTCAGGATAGGATCCTTTTCGTTCCATAACGCGATCGCAAAGCACAAGCGGGCTTGCCGGTCGCAAATCCCCAACAACCCATCCTCGCCCCAGCGGTAGGTGCGGCTGCGAGCATGATCGTGGGGGAAGTACGCCCAACTGTTCCCGTCGGCGGAGTAGTCCTCGCGGACGGTGCCCCATTGACGCTCGGCAAGGTATGGGCCCCAGCGTTGCCAATTGCCGGTTCGCTGCTTACTTTCCTCTAATCGCTGCTTTTCCATGCTGTCTTTCATCACGTTGGCGGCCTGGGACTTCTAGCTAACGGAATACTGCGGCCCCGTTGTTTCGATAAACCCCACCTGCCTTCGGACGTTGCAAGCGTCCGCAGGAAAGGGGTAGATCCAACCCCGGAAGTCTCCGCACCGCAGCACAACCAATCGTGGGTCTAATTGATCGTTTCGTCAACCGCTTGCCGACCGTACGGTTCCGTCAGCGACGCGGATCCCCACCGGCGTCGCAAGGCTTCGGCCTGGTCATCTCGCCCCATCTGTGTGTACAGGTAGACCAGCAGGCTGCAACTGGGGGTGTAGTTGGAACAATCCGCCAGCGACAGCTCTGCTGCTTGGACGGCCTGTTCCAATTGTCCGGCTTGCAACAGGCTGTACGCTAGGTTGTAGTGCAATCCTGCCGACACGTTGACGCGTTCCAAAATCTGCTCGTAAATCGGGAGCGCCTTCCGCAATTGACCACGGCGTACCGCCAGATTCCCCGCATGCAACCCGCGAAACGGTCCTGCGATACGGTCACTGCTGTAAGCTCGTATCAATTGATAGCAAGCCATCGGAACCCCCAGCATAAACACCAAATTGCCCGCTAACATCTTCCATGCTTCGCCACGCATGCAACCCGGACAGCGATGCGAATGACTGCTGTGCCAGCCGTAAAAGATGATCAAGTAATAGAAGTAAACGGTTGTAAATTTCCTGGGGCTACTAAACATTTCGCAGCAGTCGCAAAGGCGATAGTTCGCCTCATAGTGCAACCTCTCCGCACCCTGTAGCGTGCTGACCGTATCACAATATTCGCAGTAAACCTGCGGCGTCGATTCGAACGAGCTTAAATCGATCATCGCTTGACACGACGGGCAGACCACGCCGCGAAAATGATCGCCTAACCCCTGGCTTTCCAGTAATTCTCGATGCCGATCGGCGCGCCTTCGGCTGAGCATCCAGTTCAATTGACGCTTCACCAAATCGGCGCGGCCATAGATTTTCAGTGGAAACGGTAGCAACGTGCGGGAATCGTCACCATCTTCGGTCCAGACCAGTACCTGGACATGGTCGTCACGACGCGACATCGACTGAATATCGGTCAAAGCAATTTCAGTACGGTCCAGCGTTAAACACGCCTCGGTCAGCATACCGCTTTTACGGAAAAACGAAGTCGGGGTTCCCTCGTTGTCAAGCGGACGATAGCTAAATGGAAGCGGCAACGAGGCGGGTTGGCTTGCGAATTCCATTGGCAACTGAGCAATCGAAATCTGTGAAGGTCGTATCGTGGAAACCTGACCAATCGGGAAGCCAATCCGTCAGCGACACGGGTGCAATGATGGTCAGTTTTGCCCTTCGCTGCCCGATCCGCTGCAAACGGCAAAAGCAGGAAAGATCTGGTCACCGTGGGCAGGATACCGGCAATGTCAATCGTCGGCGCGCCGGGCAACCAAGTTCCTTTCTTTATCTTACTGGATGGGGGGCTCGTTGATAATATCTCCACCTGTGAAACAGTGACCTATAGTATCCAAGGGGTCGGCCCGGACGGTTGATTTCGCCGCTATCGCCGGTCACCCAACCGCGTTAACAACGTCCCATCTGCAACGGTCCTTTTTAGCTCGGCTGCCGGAGAGTGGTGACGTTTTCCATGCAAGTTCATTCCTTCTCGGCTTACTACGTTCCCGTCCTTGTTTACTCGCTTTGTCTGCGTGATCATGAATCATCGTCGTACGCTTCGCTATATTGCCTTCATAGTTGTTGGTGTTGGGGGAATGACGACCGCGATGGCTTTGGATCGGCAGCCCGATCGCGCAACCGCCCCCCCCGAAACTGAGGCAAAGCCCGTCGACCCGCATCTGGTGGTCGGCACCGATCGTTGCGTGAAGTGCCATGCATCTGAGGTGCAGGTTTGGCGGAACACTCCGCATGCGCAGACGTTCGAGGCCTTGCATCGCCGGCCTGAGGCACGCCAGATCGCCGACCGCCTGAATATCCAGTCGATCAAATATGACGGTCGGTGCGTCGCCTGCCATTACACACAGCAGGCCGATCCGACCGATGGTCACATCAGCGCGATCGCGGGAATCTCCTGTGAATCATGTCATGGTGGTGCCGCGGATTGGCTGGACATTCACCACGATTATGGTGGCCCGCTGGCAAGTAAGCAGACGGAGACGCGGGAGCATCGTGAGCAGCGATTGCGGCAAAGCATTGCTGCCGGAATGCGGAATCCAAACAATCTGTATCTGATCGCGCAAAACTGTTACCGTTGCCATACGGTGGGCGACGAGCAGTTGGTGAACGTGGGCGGACACAACGCGGGCAGTCTGGATTTTGAATTCGTTTCGTGGTCGCAAGGCACCATCCATCACAACTTCTTGGAAACCGACGGTCAGGTAAACCAG
>SLFV01000021.1 GCA_007124075.1 Roseimaritima sp. | reverse complement strand
CGACGCCCCAGCACTTCGCGGGCATGGAGGGGCACCCTGCGGACCAACCCACCTCCGCAGTGGCGTCGGGCGAACCTGTGTTTCAACCCGCGCGCCGTGGTCTGCTGGGCTGGTTGTTCGGTCGCAACTATCGCAGCAATTACTACATGGCCCCGGTGACCTATTATCGTCCTCAAACGACCCTTGATCCAGCTACCGGGGCGACGATGACGGTGCAGCAGGCTTGTACCGATTATCAATACCAGATGCAGCGATCGCCTTACGTCGGCCTGCAACCGAGCAACTTAGGGACAGGCAATCATTGTGCTCCCACGCAAGGGGTGGTTCAGCCATTTCCCGGCACGACGCAACCCGTACCGACTTACGGTCCTCCGGTTGCTCCTGGGGCGGTACCGCAGTCGCAGTTCGGCGCCCAACCGCAAGCGGGAGGATTCAGCAGTCCCGAGGGTTTTGTGCCTCAGCCGACTTTGCCGCCGAGCCAATTCGATCCATACGCAGTGCAGTCGCCCCCGGCTACGTCCACGTTCACGCCCGCGCCACCTAGCTTTTCCCCGACGACGGCACCGGACCCAGCCCCGCAACATTTTGCGCCGCAGGACACCTGGTCGGGGCCGTCGTCGCAAGCTGGTCCGCTGGTGGGACCTCCGACGACGGACTCCGGGGTCGAGCAAAGTGCCCCGGTTCCGCTGAACAACGGTTCGCCGGGAAGCTATTACCAACAGTATAACGACGGTCGATCCCACGGACAAAACGGCCAGAATGGTGGGTTGCGTGATTTACAACCGGTGGAACGCCCCGAATTGAATGGCAATGGTCCCAATGGCAATGGTCTGAACGTGCCGCCACTACCCGCGGCTCCCGTGCAATCAGGCTGGAACAGTTCCGCCTCGTCATCGTCTTCAACCTCACCCAACTCCCGCGACCAGTATGCCGCTCCCATTCCGGCCTCCACCCCAGATTGGGAACCGGCGGAATACAGTGATTACGACCCGTCCAGCGGTGGTCGCACCGCTGCGGCTCCCCATTGGAATTTCAAGCAGATCAGTTGGTCCGAACCGGCAGAACCTTTGGATCATTGGCAGAGTGCCAAACCGACCACGTCCTCAGGCTTGCATCGCGGCGGATCACCTGCACGATCGCGGACGATCGCGGAACCGTCGAGCACGCCACGTCAAGAGCCTTCTTTGCCCCCCAACGCCGAGGCGGATCACCGTCAACGTCCCGCGTGGCCCGTTCGCAGCAATAACCAGCGCAACCAGTACGACAACTCCGGTTGGCGTGCGGCGCGGTAGCCGCGATCGCGCCGCTGCGGTCGCTTGGTTCAATGACCGCATCAGGAAAGCAGCCTTCAGACTCAGCGTCCACAACCCCTGCTTTTGCGGAACACGAGGCGACGGTAAAAATCTTCTGGATGCTAACCTGACGGAACCACCAACATTTTATTCGAATAGAGGGAATCGCGATTTTCATGACACAGTTTCGCACCGAACACGACTCGATGGGTGATGTCCAGGTCCCTGCTGACGCATACTACGGCGCTCAGACGCAACGCGCAGTTGAAAACTTTCCGATCAGTGGGTGGCGTCTGCCGACGGCAATGATCTCCGCCATGGGGCTGGTGAAATACGCGTGCGCTGTCGCCAATCGTGATCTGGGAAAATTAACCGGCACGGGCAAGAATCCACTGGACGATGCCGCAGTCAAGGCTTTGTTGCAGGCCTGCCGCGAGGTCGCCGAGGGCAAACTGGGGGATCAGTTTCCGATCGATGTGTTCCAGACCGGCAGCGGAACCAGCAGCAACATGAATGTGAACGAGGTGATCAGCAACCGCGCGATCGAAATCAACGGGGGCGATCGGCTGGGGATGGAAAAATCGATTCATCCCAATGATCACGTCAACATGGGACAAAGCACGAATGATACGTTTCCCACGGCGATCCACGTCGCGGTTGCGGTGCAGGTCCAGCAGACGTTGCTGCCGGCTTTGCAAAAATTACTCACCTCGTTACAGGAAAAAGCGCAGGCGTGGGACAAGGTGATCAAGATTGGCCGAACCCACCTGATGGATGCCACGCCTTTGCGGCTGGGGCAAGAATTTGGAGGGTTTGCGAGGCAATTGGAGTTGTCGATCGAACGGGCCGAACGAGCGCAGGCTGCTGTGCTGGAACTGCCTGTGGGCGGCACGGCGGTCGGCAGCGGGATTAACACGCACCCCGAATTCGGCGGTCGTGTCGCCACAGTTTTGGCGGCAGAAACAGGTTTGCCTTTCTCGGAGGCAATCAATCACTTCGAAGCCAACGCTCAACGTGACGCATTGGTCGAAGCGCACGGTCAGTTGAAAGCGATCGCCCAAACGCTGTTTAATGTAGCCAACAACATCCGCTGGCTGGGCAGTGGGCCGCGTTGCGGTTTTTTTGAAGTTGCACTACCCAGCAGACAACCAGGCAGTTCCATCATGCCAGGCAAAGTCAATCCTGTGTTGTGTGA
The DNA here is from genome assembly GCA_007124075.1 of Roseimaritima sp. GTDB lineage: Bacteria > Planctomycetota > Planctomycetia > Pirellulales > Pirellulaceae > Roseimaritima. The sequence goes on along the minus strand of SLFV01000021.1, from coordinate 3,092 downwards.
ATCGATGATGCAATTGACGGCTCGCGTGATGGGCAATGATGGCTGTATCACGATGTCCGGAGCCGCGGGGGGCAACTTTCAGTTGAACATCATGATGCCGGTCATGGCACATACGACGCTGGAGTCCATTTCGTTGTTGGCATCGGGGGCGGATGCATTCGTGGAATTTTGTGTGGCGGGGATGGAGGCAAACGAGGAGGTGTGTCAGGCGGCGGTCGAGCAAAGCCTAGCGATGTGTACCAGTTTGAATCCGCTGATCGGATATGAACAAGCCGCGAAACTGGCAAAGGAGGCTTTTGCTTCGGGAAAAACCATTCGTGAGCTATGCTTGGAAAAGGGGATCTTGGACAAACAGAAACTGGACGAAGCCCTGGACCCCTGGGGTATGACCGAACCGCAAGGTTAGTTGCCCGTTAAAAAAAAGGGCTTGCCAACTCCAACCTCGCTAGACAACCATGATATCCCACCCCACCCGTCGGCTGCTCAGCAACACGTCATCAACCACCTTCCCTGGGGATGGGTGCTGCTATCCACGGATGGACCGAACCGCAGGAGACGCTCTGGCGAGCGGGAAAGCGAAAACGTCCTTTTCTGACCGGACGTTGGTAAATCGATTCGTCGCGGTAGTCGTCTGTCTATTTTTTGGAGGCGGGATGCTGACCGCCCTGGCAGATTCCCCCGACTCTGCCTTGCAGCCATTGCGCTACAACAACCCGGGGTTGATCGTTGATCTGGGCGTCGGTTTGTGGGCATATCCGATGCCGCTGGATTATGACGGCGATGGTGACTTGGATCTGCTGGTCGCGTGCCCCGACAAACCGTCCAACGGTGTGTATCTCTTCGAAAACACATCGCAAGACCGGGGAGAGCTTCATCCGATTTTCAAGCCTGCAGTGCGGGTCGGAGATGCGTCGCATTACATGTCGACTGGCATGCTGGAGGGACAGCCCGTCATACTGGCACCGGGCAAGTTATTTCGGCGGAATGCGGAAAACCGGTTTCTATTGGATCAACCCGAAAAAATACCCGCGCCTGTCAACCCTCATTCCGATGCAACGGGGCGCATTAGAGCCAACATGTGGCGTCTGGTCGATTTCGACGGCGACGACGTGATGGATTTGGTGATTGGGATTGGGGACTGGAGTGAATACGTCTGGGATCATGCGTACGACAGTCAGGGACGCTGGCAGAACGGTCCACTGCACGGTTACGTCTATTGGTTGCGCAACCTTGGCACGAATTCCGATCCGCATTATGCTCCGCCGACGCGCGTTCAAGCCGCGGGGCAGGACATCGATGTCTACGGCTGGCCCAGTCCATGTTTTGCTGATTTTGACGGGGATGGCGATTTGGATTTGATCTGTGGCGAATTCCTGGATGGATTTACCTATTTTGAAAATATCGGCACTCGCACAGAACCGCGTTACGCGGCGGGGCAACGGCTGGTCGATCTTCACGGTCAACCGCTACGAATGCATGTACAGATGATAACACCTACCCCGATTGACTGGGATGGCGATGGGCATGTCGACTTGGTCGTCGGGGATGAAGATGGTCGCGTGGCGATCTTGCGTAACACCGGAAAGATGCGTTCCGGCCAACCTGTCTTTACCTCTCCGCATTACTTCCAACAACACGCCGACGAGCTGAAGTTTGGTGCGTTGGCGACACCGTTTGTGTACGATTGGGACGGCGATGGCGATCTGGACATCCTCTGTGGCAACACCGCTGGCAATCTTGCTTGGTTTGAAAATCTGGGAACCGGTGCAGGGGGAATGCCGGTCTGGGATGCGCCTAAATTGCTGAACCAACAGCAGGGCAGTCAAGCCAGCGAACCCTTTCGCGTGCTGGCGGGGCCCTCCGGTTCGATTCAAGGTCCGTGCGAAGCCAAATGGGGATACACGACCTTTTCGGTCGCCGATTGGGATGGTGATGGACAACCAGACATTCTGTACAACTCCATTCTGTCTCGCCTGGGTTGGCTAAAAAAGGTGGACGACCAAACCGTCGTTGAAATGGATTTTGATACCGGGCAGCGAGAGACACCTCCCGCGTGGTACTGGTGGCAAACCAAGGCCGCCAACGCGCTGACACAGTGGCGTACGACTCCGGTGGCCATCGACTGGGACAACAACGGAACCGTCGATTTGGTTTTGCTTGACCAGGAGGGCTACCTGACGCTTCGGCCGGGCGGAGGCGTGGCACAGCGGGTTTTTGTTGATGAGGACGAACAGCCGATCCGGCTGAACCCAAAATCGTGCGGAGGTTCGGGACGCAGAAAACTAGCAGTTGCTGATTGGGACGGCGACGGTCGCCTGGATATCATCGTCAATTCTGAAAACGGTGTTTGGTATCGCAATGCTGAAACGCGCAGCGGGAAGGTCGTGCTGAAAAACATGGGCAACCTGACCGACCGAAATGTATCCGGTCACACCAGCAGCCCCGCCGTTGGCGACTTCAACGGTGACGGGCTGCCCGATCTGCTGATCGGCAGCGAAAATGGCAGGATCTATTTCATTGCGCACAAGGATTGTCGACAGTTCCCGGCCGCGGAAACAAAGCCACGGCGTCCGACTGGCCGTAAAAGTCCGCGATTCCCTGGGTTGTTAGAAGAAACGTTCCTGTTCACCGAGGGCCGCTTTGTTCAGATCACGGGCACCACGTTGTGTCCGACGACGCGTGGTTTGGTTGCAGCGTGGGCCGGTCAAAAGACACAGCAGAACGAAGCGAGAATCTGGTCCAGCTATCACGATGGCTCAGCCTGGACGTCTCCGCAGCAGGTCGCCACCGGGATCCAGCATGCGACACTTGTTTACGATTGCTGGAATCCGGTTTTGTTTCAACCCTCTGCCGCCGATCCATTAACATTGTTCTATCAGGTCGGCAGTCAACCCGCTGCGACCTGGGGGGAGTACGTTGTTAGCTTTGATCGTGGGCGTTCCTTCACTCCGTCGCATCGTCTGCCAGAAACGATTTTGGGTCCCACAGCAGCGGCCCCTGTGGTCTGGCAGGCGGATCGGTTTTTGGTCCCGCAGCGCGTCACGGCCGAAGGTCGATTTCAGATTCGTTTAGGGCGGTTAGCCGCTGGGCTT
>SLFV01000270.1 GCA_007124075.1 Roseimaritima sp. | reverse complement strand
GACATCGGGGCGTTTTTGGGCGTGCAGGCGAATTTCCGTGTGGGGGTGATAGTCCCGAATACGGAATGCCATTCGATGGGTCCGCTTATTCCTACGACCTTGAATGCCACCTTGGCGACCGGCGAAGAGTTCCATTTTGATCTTCGGACCATCCAATTCCTTGACATGCAAGTAAGCCCAATCCAAGGCTTCGAGGATTAAGGGGTCTCCAAAGCGATCGTCTTTGCGTAACGCAGGCTGCAAGAAATCGCCGTCGTGCAACGCTGCCGGGGATTCCGGATTCAGAATCAATCCTCCCGCACGTAGCCGTCCCTCAACCTTGTTGGTCGTTGCCTCCTCGATCCGAACGGTTGGGGAGTAGGCTCTCGTGATTGCCCTACCAATCTGATCAGCCAGGTGAACATTCGACAGGACCGTCTGGCTAACCACCGGTCCGGCCAAACGCATCAAACAGTCAAGCTCCACAACGTCGACCTCAATCGGCACTCGCTGCCTATCTGTTCGCACTACGAAAATTTTGTCGAATCTCTCGAAGACCTCACCCAGCAGGCCGTCCAATTCCAGAGGGATCAGCTTCTTATCGGGCGAATTCAACTCCAACGCCAGCCCTCTTGGCAGCAGTACAGCTTCGCTATGATCGGATTGCCAAGACTGGATCACATCATCAAAAGTCGAGTGGTCGGCAGTATCAATCAGCCCACGAATGCCGTAGAGTTCATCGTTGGTAGTATGAGATGCCGCTTGTAGCTTTTCCAGTAATTCTTGAAGAACCCGCTTGCGACTGACATCCTCCGCAGACGGTTCTTCTGAATCCGCTGGCCAGACCGGGGTCAACAGGTCCCGCAGATAATCAGCATCTACGTCATCCGTCCGGGTGAGGTTATCTAAGATGTCAATCAACATTTTTCGATGGTCGCCAGGATCGATTCCGGCGGTTCGCAGGCCCTCGACAACCATCGCCTCCCAGACATCACGCAACGGTCGAATAACCCTCCGCGAAGCTCGCTGTAGCACCTGGGTTGAGAATTCGGGCGTGCTGGACACCTTTTTCACATATTCAGCGACGTCGTAAGCCGAACGAATTCGCGGTGCATCGGGATGATCCTTACGAACCGCCAAAATCGGGTCATTCGCCGTTAGCTGGTCGTATTCCACCTGTTCAAAATCACGCAGCAGACTCATACGGAGCACTGCAGGAGCATTCGCAGTCTGGACCCGCCAAACCGCGAAAAACTCCTGGTCCAGATAATTCTGCAACGGTCGGGTCAAATCCTTAGCGGGCGCCGGGTCGGTACGATCAACCATCCATATCAGCACTCGGTAAGGGGCAAAGTCCCAAGCCGAGTCGGAATCCTGCGAGAACCCTGGTGCCCATCCACAGGCGATGAACAAGCCAAGCAGGCACAGCCGAATCTGCAATTGTGTCGCGACAAACCCCCGAAAGATTTCTCGCATTGGGATATTGAAAAACACTTTTTTGACTCACTGGTAAAGAGAATTTTCTCCTCAACATCACGCTTCGTCGTGACGATGCCGGACAAATCTGCGAAGTTACGGATACTGGACCTCGTCTGCTTCTGCGCCGGTTATTCCTAAAGTGCGAGGATCCGAGAGCGGTAAAGCTCTCTCTCCCGCTGGGTTTACAGTGCAAGTCGCCATCGGCGAACATTCTGGTAAAGCGTCGTAATCTCCTGCCCGACGCCACTGACATCAGTGCGATAGGCATAGGAATCGACCATTTGCCACAATGGCAGGATTGGCAATTCGTGATTACAGGTTCGATGCAAATCGTGCAGCCGCTCGCGAACTTCGAACCAACTACGAGCCGACTCCAACCGTCGCAAACCAAGCCCGATCATTTGATCGTTAGACTGCGCCAAGCCATCGGGACCCAGTATTCGGCGGGCGTCGATACTGGGTTCCCACACTGCAGCGGACACGTACACCAAATCGGCCGTGCCTTCGGCAGGCATCGACTCGCCAAGCGGAAGCTGGACAAGTTCCACCTCAAATACCTGGAGCAATTCCAATTGGGTCTTAATTGCCTCGGCGGCGATTAACGCCACGTTGTCGGCGGGCACAGCCAAGCGAATCGGGGCCATTTCTGGCAGCTCCGTCTTTCTACGTTCCGCATCGGCTTTCATCTGTTCATTGTTCATCTCAATCAGCAACCGCGCTAAACGCGGCTCGTAAGGACGGTTTTTGACCGACCGGTTATAAGCGTATCCCAACGGGTCATCGTCACCGTAGCCCGCCGGAAACGGTCCGGAGACGACCCCGCAACCTTCGATTTGCCGATTCCCCAATAGCTCTCCTTGCAAAATATCCTGGCGATTGATCGCGTAAATCAGTGCCCTACGGAATGTTCGCTGGGAAAGGTGAGGATGATCGCTACAGGGGATCAGCATGTGGACGGAAGGCAGGGGGTAACGTCCAACACGAACTCGTGAGGAATTGCGAAGCAGTTCGGCATCGGCGGGAAACAAGCGATCGATAATATCGACCTCGCCACGTAACAAGGCCGCCACACCGTCGGCGGCGTTCGGCAAATCCACCTCCACCACCTCACGCGGCTGCGTCGGAAAATTCGGATTCACCTCCGTTAACGTATAACGGGTCAGAGCCCCTTCCCGAACGTCGCGACGATAAACACCGGTTGGCGTTTTGGGGTCTTCCCCTAGCCAATTACCATCAACCAGAACCTGCAGCAAACTGGCTGGCAAAACATGGGGACGTCGCAAAAAACATTGCACCGATCGCGGACTGGTTACCGCAATCGAATCAACCGCACTGGCCCAAGCCGGATCGTATGCAGGTGACGACCTTTGGCCTCGGGCACTCAGGGCGTCGGCAATCTGATACGCCGTCACATCCTGTAGCGGGCTTTCCATCCGGACAGGGTCCAATTGCAGTTCAAACAACAACCGATCATCACTCTGCTCCGTGTCACCAAAAATGAAGTCAAAATCACCTCCTTCAGGACCCGCCCCACGCATTTCAAAAAGCGTTCGATAAACCAAATTCCCCGCTCGCCGCGCTGCCCAGTTATCAATCCTAGTGGGATCCAAAACCGATGCGGTTTGCAAGACACCAACGCGAACCAGCGGATAAATCGTGTCAATTTCCTTGACCAACTGTCGGCCGCCAGGGACATCAGGGTAAATATGCAGGCTGTCTCGCGCCAGTTGTCTTGCCGAGCGGTAGTCCTCGCGTTCTTTCGCCTGGATGGCAGCCTGTTTTTTTTCATTCGCCATCGCCAGAAACCGCTCATTCCAACGCCCGATCGTCGCCAATTCGCGGGCGGAATAGTCCTGGGTCAGGCGGGCCAGCAACTGTTGGGCGTTTTCCAATTGTCCCTGTTCCAGCATCGTATCCATCAGCGTATCGGTGATCTCGCTGATCTTATCCAACACCACCGCGCTCCTGTATTCGGGAGCAAATCGCCGCAGTTCCTCCAGTACCGCCAATGTTTCCTTCCATTCCTTGCGTTGGTATCGCGCCGCGGCATCCCGCAACAAGTAGTCGCAGCGGAGTTCTCGTACGGCTTGGGTATCACCAGCATCGCGCATCATGATCGACAAGAACGGATACGCGCCATGAAAATCTCCCGCCGCAATTCGTTCTCTCGCTTCGCGTTCGATCCTTTCTTCCCACAATTCGATCGATTCAATATCGTTCCAATTGATCTCAAACTGCTTGCCTTCCAAACCCAGGACCGTCACGACCAGTTTTCCGGTCGGATTGGTGGGAACTTTCCGCCCCGGGAATGGTAACAACACGACCTTCGCCCAGCCGCCCCCCTTGGCAGACTGCTTGATCCGAATCACGTCGTACGGTTCGGCTTGCAACAGTTCGATGCCTTCCCGTTCCGGGCCGCCCGTCAGGCCGTAATTGGGAGCCTGAGACAACCCGGTTTCAACAAAGGTGGCCCCTAGGATCAACAGAATCAGGGGAATGAACGAGTATCTGCGGATCATGGAGCTACCTCGGTCGGTACGTCCGCGATATACACAATGCCTTCGGAACCCGGCACAAACAGTCGCTTGCCACTGCCAACACGCAGTGGAGCCGCCGACAGAGGTTCTCCAAAGTCCCGCATCCCTACCAGTTGTCCTGTCGCTGGATCAAGGGTCAGCAATTTACCGATCTCCGTTGTCATCACCCACTGACCGTCGACGTCCACCGGCGGTGACACAGGTTGCCCGCCGGGCCAAGGCAGCGTCCATTGCTGCTTGCCATCGTCGGAAAAGGCTCGCAGAGTTCCATCGCTTTCGTAATCCACCTTTGTGCCAGCATCGTCATCGGTAAGAACCAAAACCTGATCACCAACTGCGACGGGGCCCCACACAACGCGACCGTCCAAGGTTGTCCGGTCGGATTCGGTCAGACTGTTAATGTCGTACCGAACCAAGACGTCCGAAGCAGGACCGGCGGTCGTAGCGAACAGCCTGTTTTTGACCGCCGTCATCGGCCCAAGGAACTTCAGTGGATTCTCCTTCTCGGCCAACGATCGCATCTGCTCACCAACCCGGACCCGGTACAGCTTGCCACGCGGATCACCTAAGACAACCTGTTCGGGATCTTCGGGAAGGGGGACAACGTGATACCAATTCACCGTCTCCTCTGGACCGGTTGGCGGTTGGAAGGGGCTACCCAAATCGACCCCGGTGCGATGATCTTTCAACAGTACCCGACCATTGCTCATGGCCAACAGGATTCCGCCTGCCGAAATCACGGGGGGCGCGGTAGCACGATTTAAACCGACCCCCAACTTTACAACCCGCAGTAATTCTCGCTGCCGGGTCGGATTGTAGACCGCAAGTTGTCCGGAATCCTCACGGTTCAGCATCACGCTGACGTTTTCGTCCAACGGTAATGGATTTTCAAACCGTAACGTAAAACCGTCCTCGCCACCAGGATTTTCTAACGGACGGCCAACCAATCCCTGCTGGTAGGCGGCGGCATCGAGCATATAAAGCGCTGCTTGCGAGGTGATCGCATGCACCCCACCTCGCGTCGGGCGGAGCATCGCGACCGGGACACCGACATCGGTTTGCCATTTCACTTGCCCGGTCGCCGGGTCGACCGCCGCGATCCGAATCCCTTTGGTCCCCTTCAGAACCCGCGCGTGAAACAACACACCATCCATAAATCGGGGCGGGGCAATGAATGCGTCGCCCGCGTGACGAATCCAACTGAAATTGATCCGTCCTGTGCTCATCTGCAATTCATAGCGATTAATCCTGGTTCCCGTAATCCACATTTGACTACGGTCGACCGCCATCTGGGTTGCGGTGGGGGTCTCATAAGAAGCGACTTGCTGAGCCGCAATCGTGACCTGTTCCGCCTCCGCAGTCGGTTCCACATTTAGGACCTTCACTTCACCGCGATCGGTCAGCACAATCAGTCGCGTGCGTTCGATCAGGGGGGTCGTGATCACGTTGCCAACCAGATTGATGGGGGGCTGGGCACGGTACACTCCCTTGCCATCGCTGCCAGAACGAAGGATGTGGATGCGAGCCGATTTGGGGTCAAGGTTCTCAATGACAAACAGGTGTCCCAGCAACGGGACTGGTGGGACGCGAACCGAACCTTCCCCGTGTCCAAGATAAAACGATTCGATGCAACCTCCGTTTTTCGCGTCGATCACATACAAATTACTGTGATCCCCGGCCTGATACAGGCGAGACTCGCGAGCCGCGACCCCGGGGCTGATGTAGGTTTCCTGAGGAACCCGGATCGCCCATTTAACATCGCCGGTGATGTTATCAATTGCCAACAGGCGGCCTGAGTCCGTCGTCAAATAAATGGTTTCGCCCACCACTTCCGGCTTACTGAAGGGCTCCCCGATCTGCGCACGCCACTGAACGTCGCCTGCAGTTCCAGACAAACGCTGAACCTCGCTCCGTTGACCATCGCTTAACAACACACCCGCATCCGCCGTGTCACCGAGAGGTAGCGGAAGGTGCGAACGTTGATACCCCACGTAACGACGCCATAACGTCTTTCCGGTATCCGCCTCGAAAGCCATCACCGAGCCACGAACTTGAAAATAGATCACACGATTGGCCATGCCCTGCGCACCCGCTCCGGATCGATTGGTCAGCAAGATCGATTGCTGCTGACGGACCGGTAATTCCTCGCGAGTCGTCTTTGGAACGTCTGAATCTGCCGCAACCAATTGCTGTTGAATCTCACTGGCCTCCAGAACCAAAGCCGCTAACTCCTCGTCATCGGTCAATTCGGGATAATCTCGCAAAAGCGTCTTGCGGATGTCGTAAGCCTGCTTCGTTTCCTGGGCGTCTAACGCCGCACGCATCGCCACCAGGCTTTCCGCCAGCCGGTTGTTGCGATTGATTGTGCGATGAATCCTCGCTCGCGACTCCCCCAGCATCGTCAGGCGTGTGGCCAGCGTTTGCCGTAGCGAGGTGGAAATGTATTTGGCATTCTGAGTCATTTCCAGCAATTGGTCTAGCGATTCCAGCAGATTGGTTTGTTCCTCGGTATCGCGAGACTTTTCCGCTCGATCAGCGATTCGCTCCCCAATCTGAACCAAAGAATCCGATAACGCAGGCAGTTCGTCCCCCATCCCCGGTTCGTCTTCCACTTCAGGCAAAACACGATTCGCCACCGTCAATGCTTCGACGGGATTTCCCGCCAGAGCCGGTTCGTAGATCTGCGTGGTTGCCACGCGCACCCGAGCCTTAGAGGCATTTACTTTGTCAGTCGAGCCATACTTGCGGGTGAATACTTGGTACTGCTCCCGTGCGGCGGCAAAACTGGTGGAATCGTACAATTCGTCGGCATGTTTTAAGAAACCAGCCGAATCCTGACTGTTGATCACCCACCACAGGGCAAATCCGCCGACCAGCAACAACAGGATGATCCCGGCAACACCGTAGATCTTGAACGAGTCCCAGATATTCTTCTCCTGCGTCACTGGTACCGATTTGCCAGTTTTCGCTGACGCTGTGCGCCGCTTCGACTGACGTTTGAGCTTTGCGGACAGATCGTTGTCACTTTCAATCAATTCGGCATCCACAGCATCCGCATCCAACACCTCGGCGTCCACGACGTCGGCATCGATCGCATCGGCTTCGATTACCGCTGCGTCGGCATTGTCAGTGTCCAGCACTTCAGCCTCAACGGGATCATTGCCATCGGCGAAATCATCCACCAACCCCAGATCCGCCTCGTCCGTCGATGGTGCTCCATTCTGCCCACTCTCGCCGTACTGCCCCGCCCGCAGTTCCCCGATCAACTTGGAGGCCTGAAAGCGAGTCAGGTGTTCGTTGTCGACCAATAGTTTCGCTATCGCCTCGGGCGATGCTTTGGCACCGCTTTGCTGCAGTTGATCGCGCAACGCTTCGATGATCTCTTGATCCAGCAATCCGCGTCGCTCCAGTAAATCAATTAATTCGTTGGCCAACATCGGCTCTTATGGTGAAAAAGGCGGAGAAGTAAAGTTGTGCAAAAACCGCTTGCTTGACTGGGGCTAACTAATCCAACTGTTCGACTTCCGTGATTTGAACTTCGGCGTAGTTGGCAATCGTTCCGGCGTCCATCACGTCAACCAAGCTTTGCAGTTTGGCATTTTCATGAACGACGATGGCGAGCCGCATCCCACCTGCGCTGGGATTGAAGGCTTCGCGTAACGCGGTTGTGACCGCAAGTTTGCTGGCGCACTCCCGCTCGAACTCATTCGAGATGATCAGGAAGCCATTGAATTCGTCGATTTCCACCGTCACGGTCTCTTTGTCGTCATCTTCCTCGTCGACAGTTGTCGTGCTGGGCTGTTCGCTTTGCGCCTGCGGCATTGGCAATGATTTTTGTAGGCTGAAAGAGGCCGTCACCATGAAAAAAATTAGTAACAAAAAAGTCACGTCAACCATGGGCGTCATATCCAGTTCACCATCGTCGCGCGATTTACGCGCCAATGCACTTGGCTCCTCATCGCTTTCGGTGGCACTGGCGGGCACCACCAAAGTCGCGGCCGAACCCTGGTTAATCGGCATTGCGGTCGCCCCGGTCGTCACCGTCCCTTCATCAACTGGCTCTGCCTCCCAGATAGCTTCATCTTCATCAGCCACGGACCCGACGACCTGATCGTTCGCAGGGTCGCCAGAAGTTTCTGGTCGCGCTGCCGCCAGATTCCGCTGGAAATCCGACATCGATGGAACGCTGATCCGTGCATCGCAATGAGGGCAGTGCAAGTCGCGTCCCATCATCCGCTCGACGACACGTAGACCCGTTCCGCATTCGGGGCACTGGAAATCAAATGTCATACTTTGACCTCAATCGACCGCTGCCTGAGAGCCAAAAACAATGCCGTCCACCAACCGTTTTCATACTTCTTTGACCGCGATGTAGGTCACCCCTAAATCCTCAAAATGGTCGCCCACAATTCGACGCAATCGTCCAATTTCACCCACGGACACGTCCCAGTTGCCCAAAATCATGACCTGTTGCTTGCCATCGTCCAGGCGTTGCTGAACGTAGTCCAGTATTTCCGTTATTTGCGCGTCTTCATCGTCACTAAAAGTACTTTCGTCGGAGCGTTTTAGGATCGCTTTGTCACCGCTGCCGCGTTCCACAAAAATGACTGCGGAGTCCTTTGCAGATACCGCCAGTCCAGCCTCCGCCCGTGGCGTTTGTGCGGTTTGGGTCGGATCCATCTTTGAAGCCACGACGAAAAAAATCAGCAGCAAAAACGTGATGTCGATCATCGGCGTAATGTCCATTTCGTCATCGCCGCGTTTCTTGCCCGACATTTGCATCGGTTCGTCATCGTCGGACTCCGCGGCAGAACTGATTTCGGAAGCCATGCTGTTTACCAAACCCGGGATGCGAACAAGGAATTTTCGTTAGGATGAACCATCGCTATTGAATCACTTCGTTCTGGATTCCGGCTTTCAACGCAGCAAATGCTCGCGTCAAACCGCTACCGACAAGATCTTCCATCTTGCTGATCTTGATATTGATATTCGCCACCAAAATCATCAAAGGAATCGCGATTGCCAGTCCCGATGCGGTGGTAACCAATGCAACCTGAATGTCACCAGCCAACGCGGAAGGCTCGACACTTTCGGCGGTGGCCAGCGTCTTAAATGCCCCCATCATCCCAAACACCGTCCCGAACAGACCAATCATGGGGGCGCTCTTGATCACCGTACTGACCCAACTGAGACGATATTCCAAGTCGGACAGAACATCCCGCTGAAAACGATCCAGGACCAGTTGCCGGACGCGCGTATAGCCCAGTTCGCGATTGTTGACACCCAGATCGACCATTTGAGGCACCGCGCGCGAATCTCCCGCACACAATTCCATCACCGATTCAAAATCCCCATCCTCCAATGGCCCCTCAATGTCCTCCAAAAAAGCATCCTGCTGGGCTTCATTCTTGAATCGCTTGTTGCTAACTCGCGTCCAAATCATGACGCTGCAGTACAATCCCCATAGCGCGACCGACGCCAGGGCGAGATAGGTTGAGTTGGAGATCAAGACAAAGACATTCAGTCCGTCATCCGCGACCAGTAGCATTCTGTTTGTTCCTGCTAAAAAACTGTTTTACAAGACATCTGCCCGGGGAATCCCAGGAGATTTCTTTGCATTGGAAATAGGAGTAAGTATTTTCCAGCACTTCCACCACGTGGTGATCTTCACTCATAGCTTAATCAAAATCCGGCGATTCACCGAGACGGACCATCTCTGCTTTGCCCAACCCCAACAAGGAAACGCGATCACGGAAAGGGCTCCGCGCGGCATTTCCGTGCCAGAAGCCTTTTACGGGAAACTCACCGTCGGACAACTTTGCACAAAATCGACTCAGTTCCCAGGGTTTGTCAACGTTCCATTCTTAGGGTAGTGGAATTCGACAGAATTCCTCTCGCTCGAGGAATTCCGGCGAATCCCACACGGACCAACCCTCATTTTTATCGCTGACAAACAACTAGCAATAAGCGAAAAATAATCGACGTGTCTGCCTCCCCTCTGCCGTAGGAACCGTTCGGAAATAACTTCGCAGTACTACTATCCCTCACTTGGTCTCTCCCATGCGATTTCCGCTGCGCGGAGCATGGGAGAGAAACAAAATGCCGTAGTTATTTCCGAAGGGTTCCGTAGATCCCTCCCGTCTGCTCGCACTGCACGGCTCCGGGGGAGACGAATCGACAAGACGGTTGTTGATTCGGCGTTCCTAACGACATCACCGCTCCACTGCATCCTTTGATTTTAGCAGCTTTCTGGTTTACGCAAAATTCGCCGCCAAAGTTCACAGAGAAATCTTAACAAGGGTTAGGAAATGCCGTCGAATTTCGCCAACCCCATCCGACGGACGCCGACATCCACGACGAAGCAACAAATCGCAATCATCAGTAACGCGGGCCACAATGAAAAGGGCTGGGCCGCCGACGGGCCTGCGATGGTGAAGATCTCTGCGACACTGGGAGCATATCGGCCACCGGATTGATCCGCGATTCGGCGCAGCGTCTGGTAGTCGGGAGGTCGAATCTTCCATTCTTCAGGATAGCGACGCATCAGCCGTCTGGAATCGCTGGCGATTGCACCACCTGCACTGCGGAATTCGACTTCCAACAAACAATCAGTGTCCTGCGGAATCGGAAAACGCGTCTGGTGGCGCCCCGGTCCGAGGGGTTGAAACAGATAGTTTGCGGTGTTCAAATCGGCATCGACGACTCGCAGTGCACCTTGGCTGTCGGGCATGAAGCCACCCGAGTCGTCGTAGACATCAACCTGCAGGTGACCGCTACCTGCGGATTGTTCGAAGAACCAATCCAAGCCGCCAGCCGTCTGCCGCCGAGCCGCATGACGGATAATCTGTGCCCAGAATGTCGGAAAATCGCTCCAGTCCAACCATTCCACCCCCCATCGTGCTTTCGCATCGCTGGTAAAAGCCACGGTTTTTCCCAGTCCGTACCGCCACCAAACCAGCAGCGGTTCGCCTGTGTCGGAGGAAAGGATCCAGTCGCTGGTTGGTTTGGCGGTCGTTGCCACCTGACCGAGCAAGAATGGGGCAAGCTCCAAGTCGATCCCAGACAGGACGTCGCTGCGTTGCTTCCATTCCGGTAGGAACGGTTCCTCCAGCAAACTTGATTGTCCAGCTTCCATCGTTTCCTTTGCGAATACTTGTGGAACCGACTGCGGGTCGGGGCAAGCATAAAATCGGCCCTGTCCGACACGCGCAATGTCCTCCAATAACCCTTGATCGGGTTCGTTTCCCATGGCGACAGCGGTTACCGTGATTTGCCGTTGAGCCATTTCGGCGGCCAAACCTAAGAAATCGCCGGCTTCGGAGATTCCATCGGTCAGCAAAATGCAATGTTTCCGCGGCGAGTCAGCCCGCTGCAAAGCCACGAACGCTGCCCGCATTGCGGGGTACATGTTGGTGCCGCCGCCCGCTGTCAAAGTGGAAATCCGTCGGATCATGTCGGAGCGTTGCTGCACGGACTGCAGAGGGCTGACCCAGTAAAATTCAGTATCAAACGCTAGGACACCAAGCATGTCCCTGGATTCCAGCAGTTCGGTGGCGGCGATCGCGGCCTCCTTGGCCATCGCCATGCGTTGGCCTCCCATCGAACCACTGCGGTCCAGCACCAAAACCATCGCAAGACCCGAGTCATCACGGTCCTTCTCGAATTTGCTCCGAACTGGCGATAGTTCCTCCAGGGGTGTATTGGAATAGCCGCCCAGCCCGAAGGCTTGATCACCTCCCAACATCACCAGACCTCCGCCAAGGTCTTCCACATAGCTGGCCAGCAACGCGATCTGCCGCACGGTCAACTCGGTCGCGGAGACGTTCGACAAAACCACGCAATCGAACGCCTGCAAATCGGTCAGTTGATCCGGGGCAGCCTGCGGTGGTCGAATCTGGACCGAAATTTCCTGTGATTCCAAAGCCCATCGCAACGGGTTTAGCGATTCGAAATCGGGATCGATCAGCAACGTCTGCAATTTGCCGGTCGCCCGGACACTGGTAGAGATCTGATTGTTGTCCAGGCGCGTGTCGCGCGTGCCCAAACCACGCATTCTTGCCGACAGCGTGATATGTTTCTGGTCATCGGCGGAGCAAGTGAAAACAAATCGGTTTTCTCCGGTTTGAATCTGCCGGAGGACCGGATCGGAAACAAGGACATCGTCTTGGTACAAGTCCAAAACGCCCTCCGCGTCGGTGTTGGCATCTACAACCACTTCGACTTCAAACGACTCCCCCGCGCGAACTTTCGGGGGGGCGTCAATTGCCGAAACCATGACTTCGGGCGATTGCCCACTGGGAACCGGAACCACGTCAATTGGAATGTGATTGGACTGCAAAGCGGCTTCCAAATTTCCTTGCGTTGCATTGCCATCACTGACCAACACGATCCGTGGAACATGCGACGTCGGAATCAATGCCCTGGCCGCAAGCAGTGCGGTTTCCAGGTTGGTTGCCTGGTAGTCCAAACCACCGTCAATAGCTTCCCGATCTGCCGCTGCCGCCGCACCGCCACCCAGAAAGGAGACGACATCGGTCCACTCTTGCTGCGGCCTGCCAGCGGTTGCGGCAAACGGAAGGTAAACCGCTTGATTGGCCAGTTCACGCGCTGCGGTTGAACTGGCTTGCCGCAGAAAGTCACGTACAAAGGATTGAGCCGGAGCGTCGATGCTGTCACTGACGTCAACCGCAAATACCGTCATTCGATGCGTGCTGGGCAGCACTCTTGCTGGACGTGTGGCCGCCAGAATCAACAATGCGATGATGCCGCAACGCAGGACAAGCGAAACCAGCCGGCGAGGTGAAGAAAACCCGGGGAGGTTCGTTTTCTGTATCCATAGGATCACTAGCAACGCGGGCGGCAAAAGCCATAACCAACGGGGTTCATTCCATAGCCAGGCACTGAAAATGGGCTGGGGCATTCAGGACACGATCCTACGCTGAAAGCAGTACCATTCCAACAGCAACAAACCAACGCCACACCAAATCAAAATCCACCATAGTGGACGAAAGCCAGGACGTGGTTCGCTTCTGGCATTTGTGGGGATTGACTTGGCGGCGGCAAGGTTACTTTCACTTGCATTCGTTAAATTCACTGCCACCGAAGGAGATGCAGCGGGGTTGGCGGATCCCAAGCGCCGGTCCGCCACCGGTTGCCGGGCGGAGCCGAGAGGAAACGCGTTTTGCATCTCGGATTCAGATCGCTGCGCAAAAACACCAATTTCACTCCAAACCTTCCCCGAGAATACCGTACCCGTCGCAATCGCGGGTTGCCATGCCTGATCATCGCGGGAAATCCAGTCAACGATATTGGCTATCAGGAGGGGAAACGCTGTACGAAATGGCAAGACACCCTGACCAATCGGCATAGTCCAGACGATCACCGGCCGCGCAGTCAGACGCTCGGCTTGCCGGCCTCTTACCCTCTCACCTCCGGCCTGCAGGACATCTAGATTTCTAGGGACCAGCAAAACGGTCGGCTGTCCATCCAGGGTTTCGATTAACGGCGTCGCCCGCCAGTCGGCTTGTAATGTTGACAATACCGGAAAAACTAAATCCCCGAAATTAACATTCCTCACTACGGGATGCGTCTCATCACCAGACCAGGTTACGCGTGACCTGGCGGTTTGCAACCTTGCGTCGGCGACGGAACGGCCAAGCCGCCAGCAGCAACCGTCCTCGGCTGGATCAATCACCAGCACGCTTCCAGGTGGCAGGATGGCTGGTACCACGCGGTGGAAAACGGTCAAGTCAAAGGTTGATTCTTGCCCGTCTCCCGCATCGCCAACTTCCCAAGCCGCCTCCGTGCCGGCCTGCGGGATCGTTGTTGTGGTCACTTCGACCAGCGGCAAGGCTTCAAACGCTTGCAGTAAATAGCTTGACGGCTGATCCGAAACGAGAAGGACGCGACGAGTCGATCTGGGGGGCAGGACCGCGAACGCATGATTGTCCAACGACAACGCATCCTCGATCTCCAACGCGGCCCGCCAAACGCCACCCGCGGCTGAAATGCCAGCCAGTTCCTTTCGCCAGGTCTCACCTGGCGAAAGACGCAACGGAAAAACGTCGACTAAACTGCCCTCCCGTTCGATCCGTAAACGTGCCGACAGGGGAAAGGATTCGGAGGAAAAAGCCGCAACCTCGACACTCGTTTGATAGCCCGCCGGTTCCAGCGGATCCCGTCGAGTTTGAAAACGGGTGATCGCCAGATTGGGCTGCGGCGTCCCGACAATCGATACAGAAACAGACTTCGACGCTTGCCACTGCGTCGCATGTTCGCGGTCAAAGCATCCATCGGTGATGAAAAAGATTTCATCTGACTGGGGTTCTCTGGATAACGAGCCCGCGACCTTCAGCGCTTGGTCATAGTCCAACGGCATGGCGGTCGGTTGGATGGCTCGCAGGCTGTCCCTCGCAATCGTCACAAACTCCGTGAAACCACAGACGATCTCCGCCGTTTGGGCAGCGGCAATGATTGCGACCCGATCTTCCTCCTTAAGCGAATTAAGGATTTCCTCAGCTCGCTGCACAGCCAATCGCAGACGATTACCACCGCCCGCTCGTGACTGCATACTAGCTGAGTTGTCGACCACGACGATCACCTGCCGCGGTTGCCGGCCCGCGCTTTGAGACCGCGGTTCCAGCAGTGCGCCGATGATTAGACCAAGAATCAGCAGTTGCGCAAACAGGCTAAGCCACCGCTTGGGCAACCGACCCCAAACGCCTTTTCGAGGCCCAGGCAGGATTTCAGACCAAAACGATAGCTGCGACACGCGGACACGTCGCGTGCGTGTGCGAATCAGATAGAAACCGATAATTGGTAGAACGGCAAGGCTCCAGAGCCAGCGTTCAGGAGAGGCGAGGAACAAATCGATTCCGCTATCAAAAACCAAGAAAAAATTTGGGCAAACACGAAATTTGGCAAGATGTCACTGGCCCTGGAACAACGCATTTACCAGAATATACGGAGAGGCCCTTTCATCTGGATAGTTGGCAAGACGTTGATTCTACACGACTCGAATCCTTTATTAATCAGTTGCGAACATGCTGGCACCGCGCTGCCAGCATGTTCCCAAGATGCTTTTCCGGTCGATGGATGGAGCAGGCGACGTTTGGTTGACCAGTCAAAGCACCAGGGGGCGTTGTCGGCTGCGCATCTGATTTCACAAATCACCTCGGCGCCTCTGTACAACTGTTCTGTTGCGAGAGCGGTTATTGATGTCAATCGGTCAAAACATCATCGCGAGCTATTTGGCCAGCGACTGCGAACGGCACCCGCGACCGTAAAGGAGGACATTCTGCAGACGGTGTACGATCCCTATCGACAACAACTACGGTCAAAGCTAGCAGCGATCATTGAACAGCATTCATTTGTGATCCATGTAGCCGTTCGAACCTTTCCGCCCTTTCGCAAGAAGGCGCCCCGACGAGCTGATGTGGGTTTGGTTTACGACACGAATTCCGCCAATGAAATCGACCTTTGTCTCGACTGGTACGACGAATTATTCGACCGTGTGCATTGGATTCGCGTCCGCCGCAATTACCCGGTACGCGGACGGCGGGATACCATGATGAAATGTTTCCGAAGGTATTTCGGAACGGATCGCTATATCGGAGTCGAACTGTTCCTCAACGAAGCCTGGACACGACGCCGGACGTTGCTTCGCGATCAAACTTTCGTCGGACTGGGAATGACGCTGCAAACGGTCACCTCCTTTGCGGGATCGAATGCCGAGGCGGCGTGATGCCCCGTTGGCGGTCTTTATCTGATTTTGGCAAGTCGCTGGCAGTTTGTTGAGCCGCGCTGGCAAATCTGCCGCCACCTTAGTCGCGACGACTGATTTCTGTTTGCCTTTTTCGCATGTACGAATGGCATTCGACGCAGCGAACCGTCAGTGAAACGTATCCCAAAGCGGCGCGATGGACATCCTTCTCTTCTGCAGCTTCGGTGATCATATCAGCCGCCCGCTGAAAATCTCGACTGTGCATCATGTACTCCTCGGATTGAATCACGTTCCAGCCGCTTTCGAGGCTAAGCAGTTTCAGCGAGCGCGCATTGCGAGCTAGCTTATCCAAATCCTCGATCGTCAATGCTTCCAGGATATTCTTTGCTCGTTCTAATTTCATCCGCATCAGCGGTGTCACGGCTACCGCACGAGGCGGGGATGGCCGTGACGGCGAGCCATCCTCCTGTGCGGTTGCGACCCCGCAGACGAAAAATGAACAGGCTGAAGAAAAAATACAACCAATCAGCGTCAATCTAAGAAGCATTCGTTTTCCAATTCAATTTCAAGGTCCTACGGTCCGAGGTAGACAAGAAAGCCGCTAAAGCCGCTTCCGAACACGATTCCTGCAGCTTGCCCACCCACGACTCCAAATTCTATCAACAAAACATCCGATACTTCATCCCCGAGTTTAAATTAATTCCGAAACGGTCCTGCGGTAACTTTCGCCGCTGACGCCCCGCCCCGCCCGCGGCCGGTGGCGGAAAGGCAAAGGAGAGCCTTGCCTACAAAACATAGAATTTTTTTAGGAACGGTTCCTTCCCAGAGGCCTAGACTAATCGAGACTGGTTTGTCGTCAGCTTGCTGAGCATCGTGACCGCTTCTGCCGGTACACATCGCGGGAACTCGGTGCCTCGCAAGCCCCGCTTATTATTCCATTGGCACACGACTTGCATTCACTGGCTCAGATAGGCTAAAACCAAGTCAGTTCGACAGGCTTCCAACTTACCCTGCTGGTTCCAAAAATGTTCCTAGATCCCATCTACTTTATCATCGTTGGTCCGTTCATGCTGCTAGGTTTATGGGCCTCGTGGCGAGTCAAATCAACGTTTTCCGCCATGTCGCAGGAACCTGCGAAGATGACTGGGGCGCAGGCCGCCAGGTTGATGCTTGACTCGGCCGGTTTGCAGTCAGTCGCGATCGAACAAATTGGCGGAACACTGTCGGATCACTATGACCCACGTTCGAAAGTCATTCGGCTCAGCCCCGAAGTGTATTCGGCCCGCTCGATGGCTGCCGTAGGCGTTGCTTGCCATGAGGCAGGGCATGCGTTGCAGGATGCGCATGGCTATGCTCCGTTGGTCATTCGCAACATGGCGGTGCCTGCGGCGAATATTGGATCTAATTTGGGGATGTGGATGTTTATCGGGGGAATGTTGTTCCAAATCCCGGGGTTGGTCTGGATTGGGATTGCTGCTTTCTCCTGCGTGGTGATTTTTCAGGTCATTAATTTGCCAGTGGAATTCAATGCAAGCACGCGGGCCAAGCAGCAACTGGTGGCTCATGGAATCATCTCGGATTACGAGACGCTGTACGTGTCAAAGGTTCTGAATGCGGCAGCCTTGACTTATGTCGCCGCGACGTTGCAGGCGGTGGCAACCTTGGTTTACCTCTTGTTTCGTGCTTCGGACCGGCGATAGCAGGGGACTAGGATTTTCAGGCAGTCTACTTGAATGATCTTGCGTTGATCGGGCGGTTGCCTTTTTAATGAGGCACCGAAGGCTTGCCTTTATCAATCCTCCTTCACCGTGTGACCACCGCCACGTGATCAGCATCGTCTCCCACTTCCCAATCGCGATAACGGCCAAGCCAAGGCAGAAGGGTATCAGCCGATTGCCTGGGTTATCCCTGACGCTGCTGGTGTTATCGTTTTCCGCCCTGGGGTGTGGCACAACACAAAAGCGAGACGCGACCGATCAGTTGGTGCTCAGCAACGCGTTGGACGAAAGCATTGCATCGATTGATTTCCGCGCTTTGAGTGGAGAAAATGTCTATTTAGACACAACCTACATTCGCCAAATCAATGGGTTGGGGTTCGTCAACGCCGATTATGTTATCAGTTCGTTACGGCAGCAGGTGGTGGCCGCTGGCTGTCACTTGCACGAAAGCATCAGCGATTCGGACATTGTGATCGAAGCCCGCTGCGGGGCGTTGGGTGCCGATGGACACCAGACAACCTACGGTTTGCCCGCAGGCAACCCTGTGGCAGCCGCCGCGCAGGCGATGCCCGGAACGCCAGCACTGCCCCTGCTTCCTGAAATATCCTTCGCTCGCCGCGATTCTGCGGAAGGTGCCGCCAAGGTTGCAGCGTTCGCCTACGACCGGGAAACACGCCAGGTCATCTGGCAGTCGGGGATTTCAAAGGCATCGGTCAATGCCAAAGATACTTGGGTGCTGGGAGTGGGACCCTTTCGCGGGGGTTCTATCCGCGATCGAACAACGTTTGCGGGAGACGATTTGCCGCTGGTGAAAAGAGAAGAGGAGCAGGAAACGGAAGACTTTCAGATTTCTGATAAGCGGCGCG
>SLFV01000055.1 GCA_007124075.1 Roseimaritima sp. | reverse complement strand
GTGGTGATCATCAGATACGGAAACGATTTATCATCCTTCAGTTCCTTGTTGTGTTGAGGCTGGATATCTTTGATCAATCGCGCCTCGGCCAATAGGGCGTCGACCTCGCTGTCACAGGGCAGATAATCGATGTCCGCGATTTCACCAACCCAGTCGGCGGTCCGCTGATCGGTCGCAGCGGCCTTCAGAAAGTAGCTGCTCGCACGATTACGCAAATTTTTTGCTTTCCCCACGTAGATCACGCGACCGGCAGAATCCTTCATTAGGTAGACGCCCGGTGTTTGTGGAAAACGTTTCACCTTTTCCGCGGGGCTAAGCTTTTCCGCCGCAACAGCGGGCAGCGGGTCCGAAGCATCTGCTGGAAGCAAATCATCGCGGGAAACGGGCGGATCCTGCGGGGAAGCGGCGGAGGGGTCGGAATTCATCTTTGCATCCTACGTGATGAGGAGTGGTCGAGGGCTGGTGTTCTCTTCGATGCTTATCTGCCGCTGGCCGCAGTCGAGGGATTTCGGGGCGTTTGGCGGCGTAGCATTGGAGCCGAAACCGCAATGAAGCATAACGCGACGGCAACGGGAACCGGGGCTAAGATGAACCCGACTAATCCCAGCATGAACAACCAAACCGCTGGCGACTCCAGGTGCCTTCGCAGACGAACGCGGAACTGCCAGACGGCCAACGTGATCAAACCCCAGAGCGTCGTGATAGCAATCGCATACGAACCAAGCTCTTTCAGCTTTGTTTCACGGAAGGTCACGACCGCTGGCAGTGTTGCCGCCGCATCGGCTTGCCAAGCCGTGCTGACCAGATTCCAGCCAGGGACCGGCGGCACCGCTGCTTCCAGGTCCAGCTTTGCGGCCTCGGCAGAGCCTACGACCGATTCCAAATACTCGGACATTCGTTCCACCAGGGCGTTTTCCGTATCAAGATCCGTCTGGTCTGTTCCTTGTGAGCCACCAACCAGCTTATTAAACCGCTGTGTCCAGGGGACAACCCAAGCGGAAACCTCATCGCGCGGACGATTCGCCAGGCTTTCGCGAGATGTCTCCATGACTTGTAAGACGGAGTTTGCCAGGGACTTGCCACGCTGCGTTTGGTTGGCAGCCTGCCAGTTCGATGGGGAGATCAACGGTTGCTTGTGTTCGGCGACATCGTACCAAGTGAGCCATGTCTTTTTGACCGGAATGTTGGTCAGTGACGGCAGGGTGCGCCCCGTCGGTTGCCTGACCTGCGGATTCCCGGAGCCTGGGTGATAGCGTCCCAGTAAGACCAACGGCTGTGCCAAGCGATCAATATTCAATGGAATCGTCAATGCTCGGCGTCGCGAATCCCCTGAGTTGCGGGACGGCTGGGCCTCGATACCAGGACCGTTCACCACGCGCTGCCCCGCCGACCATACGTGGACCACAGCAAAATCGTCGGGCAGTGCAATCGTGACCTCCGATTCCGAAGCGGGATAGAGATCCCAGCGACAAATCAACAAACCGTCGTCGTTGGGGTAGGCAAAATACTGAACATCCATGGCCGCAGCGAGCGGTTGACGCGGCGATTCGGCGCTGGCAGCCATTGTCACCGCCCACGTGCCAAGGCACTCAAATAAAGACTCGTCTTGCATTTGGCCGGTAAATTTAGCCAGTTCGTCCGGCAATGGCGCTTGCCGTGTGCCGACGGTCTCCCAGGCGACGTGGCCATCCCCGACGACGGAGGGGACTGTGACAAAAGTACGCCGGGGACCAGCCCCCAGTACCCGCAACTGGGGAGCGGAAATCTGATTCAAGTCACCCCCGGCCAACCGGCTGCGGATCCGAATCTCTTGCCTGCCTAGCGAGGAGTCGGCAGGCAAAATGCGAAGCAAACGCTTGGCGGGATCGACGGCTGGCTGGCTGGACCATATTTCGGCATTGTCCACCATCAGATCATCGTTCCAACGTGAGGGCATCTCCAATGTCAAAAAATCCAAACGACCACGAATGGGGGGGGCGTGGATGATGGTCTCCTGAAACCATCGTCCCGATTCGAACGTCAATCGCGTCACCTGCTTCACATCCAACTGCGAAGGATTGACCGAAACCTCGAACAGGCCCTCCTGCACATGGTCGCGAGGGGTTTCCCACACTTCCGGTGGCATATCCCAGGCCCACAGTGGAACAATGCGGCGTGCTAACCGCTCGGAGGTTGCAATCGTTTGGGTGGATGGTTGCAGTGAGGGTGCCTGTAACTGCACAACTTCCAATTCACTGGAGCGGACCATGGAATAGGTCCCGCCGCTGTTTTCGATTCCCGTCAGCACTACCAACGGTGGTGCGAATCGATGATTGGTTGGCAGTTCCAGCGATCCACGCAGGCGGACCACAATCGGTTCGCCCCCACTAGCCTCGGGCAAGGGTAGGTAGCGTAGCGAACCCATTGAACGGACCGACCTGTCAACCGCCTGGCCTGCCATCGTCACCCTATGAACCCGCATTTTTCGAGGGACAAGGATTCTCAGGGGAGGCGAGGCACCCTGACCGGGAAAAATGGTTGCCACGTAATCCAGTTGCAGTCGCGGTGATTGCTGCGGCGAATCGAAATGCAATAGTAATTGCTGCGACTGTTCGGCTTGCCATACCGGCGAGTCATCGGTCGATAACAAGAATCTGGGCAGCGTTTCTTCGGCCACCCATGCTTGGCCGATCACATCAACGTTGGAATTCCAGCCCGCCAAAAAACGATCAATCGGCATCGGTACTACCGAACGCGCATCCTCCACCTGAAAGACCTGGTCGGGAAGATGGTTGGTGGCAATGAAAGTTGGCCCCATCACGGGCTTGCCTACCAGATTGACCGTAGGCAAAGAATAGACCCGCAAATCTGCAGCATCGCGACTGGCAGGCAATGGCTTTGACGCGGTTTCCCACGCCAGACGCAGTGGGGGAAAGTTCCGATCTGTGCAGCGCAAACGCAATCTCCCGGAGCTGGTACCTGGTTCGCCGTCACCTCGGACCACGATCCAAGCAGGCGACAGGATCGCGGGCTGCGAGTCGCTGCTTAGTTCCAGTTCCAGGATATCATCACGGTGGCTGACAAAAGCGCTGGCATCGATCAAGCATTCCGCAACCACCCGCTCCCGATTGGCTTGTACCAGATAGCGTCGGATCAGCGGCTGTCTTTGAACCGATGCCGCGCCCGACGCCACCCGCCAGCGAACCTCTAGGGTATCCGTTGGCCCAAGTTCCGCCGTCAGCTCACCCGCCATCGGGTCGACCACCGATCGTCCCAAGGCGGTCGGGGCGGCGAGCGTTTCAGCACTGGCATCAAGATCAAATCCCAGGGAAGACGCACCAATCCGCGGAATCGGCAATTGCAGATTCTCAACTCCGTATTCGTCCGTCGTGATCGGGACTTCCAAGGATAAACGCAGCGTGGTCATGCCCGTTTTCGGAATTTGCAAGGCAATCCCGTTGTCGCTCGGAAGCCAGCGGATTGACCGTACCAAGCCACCGGTCAGCGTCTCCACATCACGCACCACAGCGGCGGGAAATGGCAGTTGCAGTCGTCGATCCATTTGGTCGGTTTCCACATCCAAACGCACCTCCAGACGGGCAAGTTGCGGTCGCGTGCCGACGGCCAGACGCAGCCGATAGTCCGCGCGACGAAAAAAGTTCGGTTGCTCGGGCTGCGAAGCTGCGGCGGGGCGAAAGATCATGCCATACAAACGATCGGGGACGTAAACGCGAGTACCAACGAACTGACCCTCCTCATCAATGGGGACAAAGATCGTAAATACTTCGACGTCAGCGGTTGCGGCACTGTCGCTGAGGCGATCGGGTTCGGCGGACGTTTGCTGCGCGGTCGCCGGAGCGTGACCGATTGATGCTGCGCCCATAAACAGCAAAGCCAAGGTTCCCGTCTGTGTGACGGACAAATCCAGCGCTTCAGAGTTTTTTCGAGTTGACGAAAAAAGATCACCACGACGATGCAGCGAGCGCGCCAACAGGGCGGCTGAAATCAGTGGACTGACCCCGAACCCCACGACCACTAAAGCCCACTGCGGCCACGCGATCGCAACGGTCGCCAGAATGGAGGCCAGCCAGAAAACGGTCAGCAAGGCACTGCGGGCCATCGTCCAACCCACCGCGAACAGCAGTAACGCAGTCGTTGCCCCTCCCGCCCAAGCAAGCTCGGAACTGACCAGCAGCGAGCGATGCTGGGGCTGGTTGATGGACACCCAGCGAGACGCCGGCGTAAGACCCCGCATCGACTCGGGCAGCCGAACAGCCGATGCCGGGGGCGGATGCTTGGGCGTCGCCACGAACGAGTCCATCGCCGGCCATAGTCGCCACTGACGTTGCAAGACCGTGCCGATCACCTCCAGCTTTGGCGGCTCCCAAAATCTCCAGAAACCTGCTCCGACATGCTGGCGTTCCAGACGCAACATGACTTGAGCCGGTTTGCCAGTACTGGGGATAACCAACCGATCACGGTTGACGCGGATTGCGGTGGGGTCCAGGGGAGAATCGTTGACGGTTGCCTCGGTCAGCCACAAGTCCGCGCCCAAGGTCAGCGTCAAGGTATGGCGACCATCGGTTTGATAACGCGCGATAATGGTGTCGCCCCAACGGGCCGACGCGGCAATATCGACCTGCTCCTCCCACAGCACGTGTTCGTGGATTTCCTCCGGCAGCGCACCAATCCGAACCGCTGCACCGCTATCCGCAGCGTAGCGAAGACGACGTTGAACCTCAGCGTCGGGCGGGACAGGGACCCGCTGCACCTCCCCCTCGGTAGCAAGCAATTGCACGCGACCGCCGATGTCGCAGGTCAGCGCTTGTAGAATCGCAGGCGTTGCCACTGCGTCGTTAATGACATGGGGTTCCAGTCGAGGCAACGAAACCCGCTGGCTCGGGTCGGCCGGGTAGCTTCGTCTGGCGGTCCAGCGCAGCGAACCTCGCTGGCCCGCGGGGATTGCCAGTAGCCACGTTTCGTCCTGTTCCTCCGTTTCCTGGTCCGATTCCAGTTGTGGGTTTCCGCGTATTCCGGCCGGATCAGGTGCCCAGGTCAACGGAGGCCGTCCGGCGATCGCCCCACAGCGCAGACGCAGCGTTGTGGCTTTGGCCGATGGTGACACACATTGGATCGTCCAGTTTTCGGTCAAGCCATCATCGTCAGCATCGAGGGCAACGTGAACGCGAGCATCGATCGTGGGCAATGGCCGTTCGAGTTCCAGCCTTGGCGTGGTATCGTAATCTAGACGAAACAACAAGGTTCCATCCTCAAAGTTCCCCAGCAGCGCGGTCAGCTCCGGCGGTAAATCATGGCTTTGCACTAAAGGACCACGCAGTACGGTCCTCGCTGCCCAGCGAAAACTTTGCGGTGGGGTCACGGCGGCCACGGCGGTGGTTGGGCAGTTTTCGAGCCTGGTAAACCATGTCGCATCGATCATCCGCTGCGCATCCCCTTCGCTGGAATGGATGGGCCGCTGACCCGTCGCACGAAGCCGTAATCGACCGTCCTTGACGTCATTGGCTTCGGGCCAAATGGTCACCGACCGTTGATTGGGAGGAAGCTCGATCAGACGGCCCGAATCCAAAATCGATAACGATTCGACTCGCCATTGACTTTCAAACACCAATCGCCAGGGCCCCGCGTAATCGTCCACTTGGGCAACCGCGTCCCAGCGTCCCTGCAGCGCGCGATCTTCGATGGTCAATCGCAGACCAGCCAACGCCGATACATTCGCGGATCGTCCCGCGATCGAGACTTGGGGTGGGTGAAATGCGGCGTTCATCGGACCCTCGCACAACAAAGTGCTGTCCCCATTTTCGCTTACGATCCGTGGCCGCAGTCGCCAACCTGCGGGTAATTCCAGTTGTTCCACATCCATGCCAGCGGCAATCTTCAGTTGGGCCTGGGCCAACGGGTGCATGATTACAATTCGCTCGGCCTGAAATTGCGGCCACGGTAACTCATTTAAGTCCGACCGGGGCTGCATGAATCCCGTGATCGTTACATCAATCGCAGACGCTATGGCGGATGGTGCCCCAGGAACAGGTGAAAGCACCTGAAGGATTTTTCCGTCAGCCCCCTCGGACTCCTCCCAGCGAGCGGGTTGATTCTTTACCTGGATGTTGACAATTCGCCCAGCGGTCATCCGGAGCGGTGCCAGCAGTGATCCGGCGGTCGCGTCGATTGTCAACTGCGCGGTCCAGCGAATCGATCGCTCCGAAACTTCGTAAACCAGGGCCTGGCGACGGAGAACGAGGGGTGGCAGGTCCTGGGGGCTCCGCTGTTGGGTCACTTGCAAAGCGACTTCTTCCAGTCCCCCCAATTCCAAACGATACCACCGTCGCGGCTCACTCCCCGCCGGGACGTCGGCATCGGCTGGCGGACTGCTAAGTTCGCGAACGACGCCCGCCTCCAGATCCAGTCGGTAATCAGCCGGCAGGTCCAGCACCATCTGGCTCCGCGCACAGCGCGGCAACTGCAGCAGGAAACGGACCGACTGATTGGGTAATTCTGTGCCTCGGAGCGACCACGCAATATTCAGCGATTCCGAACGCGTGACCGCCACAAAACTGCGACCACTTTCACTGGTCAACCAATGAGGCCCCGCAGACTCGGAACCGGCCGGCACACTGGGGGCGGCGACTGCCAAGTTCACTCTCCCCAGATCCAACCAGGCAGGCTGCTGGCCGCGATAGCTCAGATCCAATGTGGATCGCCGCGACCGCAAGGCCTGCGTCTGCGGATCGTAGGAAACACGATAATCGACGCGATTGAGGTGAGGGATTTCGTCCAACGCCAAAGCCTGCGATTGGTTTCGCTCCTCCAGGAGACGCTCCAGCAGTTCCACGGTCACCGGTCGATATCCCGACGGGACCAAAGCGGCAGCTTGGTTTTCTCGTACGAAAACTCGTCGATAACGAATACCCGTCGGGTCATCCTGTCCATCAACGTTTGCGGGAAGCAACAGGAGCGCGGTCAACGGTATGCCAAGCAGAAGCCCACCCAGGAGTTTCGCTACGCTGCCGCCTCTTTGATCATGCGGGTCATCTGCATGCCTACTCACGGACTGTCTCCCGCAGTCACGGGCATGGCTTGCGTTTTGGTGGATCCCAGCCTGGATTCCTGCTCACGGTTCATTACGATCGAATGCGTCGAACCTTTCTGCACACCCGGTTTACTGCTGTCCAGCAACCGCTCTTGGGGGCGCGACTGCAGTGCCGCACGCACGCCCAGCATCATCGCTACCAGCGCCAGGGCCAGCAGTGTCAATTGACCCGCGATCACTGCGGCATCGGGTGCCATTAAGGTCAACCCCGCCAGTGCAACGGCAGCGAGAATCAGCGCAAACGGATGCCGCAAACCAGGCAAATAAACCAGCAGAGCGGAGATTGTCAGGATGCTAGAACCGACGATCGCCCATAGCCCCACGCGTGCAATCGTAACGACCTGCAAACTGACAACGTCGTTGCCGACGTACAAAAAACGATTGCCACTGACCACGGTCGATCGCGCTGGTCCTCCGGCCCATTGAGCCAACGTGGCTTCGTCGCTTCGCGGAAACCGCCGCAATCGCCAGCGGTCGAATCGCCACTGCATTGATCTGCCCAAGACGGGCGAAGCCCAGATTGCATGTTGGTCCTCGGGCAGCAGGACGTTCCAAAAAACCTGCCCACTGCCGACCGGCAATTGGATCGCAGGCCGAATCGTGCTGGAAAGCGTCGCGGATGGACGGTTGTACCAAAGCTGCAAATCAATCAAGTGTTCCTGGCGATCAGCCGCCAGCGGAATGCTGAGCGACCCGTCGGCGTTCTGGATCGCGGCTTGGAGTTCGTCGTCGATTTTTAATTCCACCGTCAGATTGCCGACCTCGCCTCGCAACGGAATCTGAAGATCACCCGCACCTCGCACCGACGCTAGCATCCGTTCGTACCGGGCCTGTCGTCCAACCTGAGTGGTTAAATAGACGCGGCGGAGAATCAACTCCCGCTGCCGTTCGACAGGGCTTCGCAGTCGGACCCGCAGCGGCTTGCTGGGCAGACCATCAAGCGTCAATTCAGAAACCGATCGACCCGCGACCTCCGCATGCAATTCCAGCCCCCCCCCGGGATCAACAACACGGGGACCTCGCCCAATGTGGTCAGTTCGCTGACACCGGGTCGTGGCAGGCTGATATCCAGCACCGTGGGCAACGGCATCTGTGCGTCCAGCGGCAGGCGTTTGCGGAAGCTCACCCGATGCTGCTCCCCGCGCAGCTCGGAAGAGATCAGTTCTACGCTTCCCTCCGCATCCCGGCGCAGAATTGCTGGCTGTTCATCGACCGTCACGGTCCACCGTTGCCATTCTTCACTCAGATTGCCATGCAATGGAATCCGGCCTGAAAGCCCACGCACCGAGCGTAATTGCCAGTCGGTCTGCGCCAGCAAAAATCCGTCCTCGACCGTTATCTCAGCTGTCGAACGCAAGGTTAGCCGCGGCCGCTCCTCCTCCAGATAGCCAACCAGTCGCGCATTGGCGGCTCCCGCTTGAAGTTCGAATCGGAATGCCGGTCGCCGGGGCTCGTCATCCGCCGAAGGGAGTGGATCGATGTGCTCGGATCGCGGCAAATCAACCACAAGGCTCAGACCCGGTTCGGTCTCAACCGCCACCACACCAGGCTGCAGAAATAAGTTTTCGTCATCGGGCAGGAGCTGGGGTAACGGTAGTTCCAGAAATTGGTCATCGCTCACGATCGCACGCACGGCGACCAGCTTCAGTCGCAGCTCCTCGCCACTGCCGCGTTGGGCGGTTGAAAGGTCAACTTCTTCGATTGCCCCATCGGCTAAGGATTCAATCGCTTCGCCATTGTCCTGATTGGTGATCGATTGCAGCCGCCACCCTTGCATGTCCAACCGCAATGAACGGCCATCCATGTTGGAACCTGAAACGCGAATCACGCCATCGATTTCCGCCAGTGACTTGCGGATCCGGATGTCGAATCGTGGATTGATTTGCAAACGACGTTGCCGCGCTGCTAACCAAACGGGGAGTTCAAATGGCACGCGATCAAAACGAAAGCGATAGCTCGAAGCCTCCGTCGCTGATCTGGTTTCCGTTGGCAGGAAACGAACCCACGATCGCCGCAGCCAACGCAACCGATACTCCTCGTCGCCTCGGATTTCCAGTTCTCCCCCCTGGCTGATCGCATCGACCACATGCACGCCCCGAATCACTAACGGGCGCTGGGAGTCTGCAATCTGTTCGGTAAACTCCATTTCGAATTGCAACTTGATCTCGTCACTGACCACGGCATTTGCTGGGATTACCCGCCAACGCTGCCCCCCGTTCAGAACGGTTGCCTCGCCAGCGGGAACGAATTCGGCTCCCAGGCTTTCTAAAATCTGAATTTCTGCCGGGAATTCGATAGCAAAGGGGGCTAGGTCGCCGCGGAGATTCGTGACGGTCAAATCAACCGAAGCGGTTGGCTTGTCCTCATTGCTTAGCCAGCGGATGGCCCAGCGACTCTTGGCTTCCAGTACCGGAGTGCTCCGATCGATCGGCGTACCCGGACCCCATGCCAAGCGAAAGTCGCTGCCACTGCTCTCGACAACCAACCGGCTGCCAGCGGGATCCCGGGATACGGTCCTGACCACCTCGTCGCCACGGCCTTCGGTCACGGCCGTTAAGTCCTCCTCACCCACGTCCAGCAGCACCGTGGTCGGCGACGAAGGCAGTTGAAATTGCAATACCGATCGGCTGTTGGTTTCAATCGCGCCAACCATCCGCAACGCCAATTCAACCTCGCGGCGTCGATCGCTCCGCAGCAGCAATACGTGACCATCGCCGTCGGGTGCACGATCCACCCGAGCCTCTTCGACGCCCGAAATATCGGGAGGGGCAATCAAATGGAAGTTGCCCATGCGGAGCGGAACGCGAATCAGTCGCTTGGCGTCCGTATCGATCATCAACCGGACCCGCACCGTCAAATCAGCACGCCGCTCCTCTGCCTTGCCTTCGATGGAGACCGATTGAAAGCTGTAGGGCTGTCCGGTGACGGCAAGGCCCTCGTCCAAACGCTGCAACCGCTCCAACTCCTCCAGTGACATCCCGGGCATCATCACACGATTGCCCTGTTCATCAAGCAGGTAGAATACCGCCGTGCTGACCCCGTCGTCCAAGACACGAGGTCGTTCTGCGGGCAGCGGTGGATCGTCGGCTACCAAGACCGCCGACAACAGCGTTGAATAGATCAACGTGCCCCAACAGACTTTGCGGATGCTAGCGACATGCTCCAGCATGAGATCCCGGCCGGTGACGAGGAATTCCAATCGCGACAGGAAAATTCGCGCAGATCAATAAAGACGAGCAAAACTTCTCCTAGTCTACGCAAAACGAACCATTAAATACAGCTTTCGACCTTCAAGTCGGCTTTCAGGAAATAGTAGCAGCCCGCAAGACCATTGCTGACGGAAAAATCACTACCCCTATTGCAGTTGGGTTTGCAGCGTCTTGGCCAGGTCAACCAACTGTCCCAGTGTATCACAGTGGGCACTGTACCGCAGTTGACGTCGTAGTGAATCATGCATGGCTTGCCCCCCCACGATCAGTAAGGCTAGGCCCGACAAATGGTCCGAAAGACGATTGAATTGTCTGACAAAGTCGGTTTCGTCACCGACCGTCGACACGCTGACCCAGACGATCGCGGGGTGAGTCTCGTCAAACGCTGCCAGCATGGACTGCAGCGGAACGTCGTTGCCATGGCTGCATGCGTTCCAACCGGCTTCGCGCAAGGCCAATTCCACCATCGCTGTCGGAAGCGTGTAAGGGTCCCCCGCCGGTGCGCAGCCAATTGCTCGCGGTGAGCTTGCGTCAACCTTGATTCCCTGCTGCGGCAAATCGATCCGCAGTTCGTGTAGCAGTCGTTCGCAGATGCCGCATGCGCGTCGCTCCTGGAACACCTCCAGCCCTAAGCATTGCCAAGCCTCTCCAATCGCCCGCAGCGCCGGAAGGATCAGTTGTTCGCACACGGGAATGACTCCCCCGTGTTTCCGCCGCCAACGATGAACGTAGCGTCGACAGTTAGATTCGTCCCCGTGACGTAAAGCGTCAAAGAATTCTCGCTGTTGCTCCACCGGGCAGTTCTTTACCAAGACCTCGTCAAGTGAAACTGGCGGCGGGGTTGGCCCGTCGGACCTGGGTCGCAAGGGGGCCTGTCCCTCGGTCGTCGCAACTTCGCTCAGGCCCAGCGTCTCAGGATGTACCAGCGGCAGGCCCGACTGCTGCAAGAATTCCAGGACGGCGTCCAGTGGAATCCGGCGGTGCCCACCCACGGTACGCGTTGATCGAATGGAGCCCGCATCGCACCATCGCTTTACAGACGACTCGCCTACCTCCAATGCCAATGCAATGTGTTTCGGTGAAAAATCAACGTTTCGATTCATTTCGCGACGCGTTTTCGAGGTCATGGCACCAAAATTAGCTCCCGAAGAAACGTTCGTCCGCGTCCCACGCAGCGAACGATTTGAACGTTTTAAGTATAGCCCCGAAACCACCGCCGACCACCGGTCTGGAGAAATTGACGAAGCTCCCCTATTCGTTGCATTTTCATGGTTTGTAGCATGTTGGGCTGATGGGTGAGCTGGCCGGATTTAACGAAATCACAAAAAAAGGAGGCGAGAATGGTTGATTGTCTTCGGCTAGCCCGGTACAAATATGGTCGAATTGAATGTTTTGGACGTATTTGGGCTGCGATCACACCACCCCTTTCCTGGAAAGCAATCATGGCTAACGCGCACTTGTCGCTTCGCCCCGCTTGGTTAAAGTCATCAGAGTTAGTAGCAGCAAACGAAGCTTTCGAGCAATCCGGTTCGCTAACACGCGACCTAGACGCGGAAACTTTGAAAAAGCTGGTCACCGAATTGCAACGAGAGGAATTGAGCTTTATAAGCAATCGTGAGTTCCAAAGTCCTCAGCGGGGCAACACGATCTTTCTCCAGGAGTTGAACCTGAGTCCCCCAAGACCGGAAAAGCTGCGCGGGGATCGGATGGCCGATTTGCCACGCCACCTCGGGCGGTTGTGCGAAGCTGCGTTGCTGAAGCCCGAGCAGGAGACCATGCTGTTTGAGCGAATGAATTTCCTGCGTCAGCAGGCAAACATGCATCGCAGTTTGCTCGACGCAAGGCGGCCTTCGAAACAGCGGATCGAACTTTATCGTAGGTTGTTATTTCTTGCGGATTGGCATCGCGATCGAATCGTCGAGGCGAATTTGCGATTGGTCTTTTCGATCGTTAAGAAATTTGTCAATCAGCATAATCCGTTCGAGGATCTGCTGAGCGACGGGATTGTGGCGCTCATGCGAGCGGCTGACAAGTTCGATTTCGATCGTGGCTTCCGATTCAGTACTTATGCTACCCAGGTTGTCCGCCGCGATGCGTATCGCAGTGTGGTTACGACCCAGGAGGATCGTCAGAAAGTTTGCAGCGGTTTACAGGACATGGAAATTGATGTCAGCGACGAAATTCGGCAGCCGAACATGAGTGAAGGTCGATGGCATTTGCTCCGCGCCCGATTGTCAACGATGCTGGGGGATTTAGACCGACGGGAGAAGTTGATCATTCGCGCTCGCTTTGCACTGGGTGGGCATCGGCGCGTTCATACGCTGCAAAGTTTGGCCGATCGGTTGGGGGTGTCGAAAGAGCGTGTTCGGCAATTGGAAAAACGAGCCCTCGATAAATTGACGACGATGGCCCAAAAGGCTGGATACCAGGAGTGGAGCCCCGTGGACCAACCGTCGTGATGCGTGGCGCATGGGCTTAGCAAAGCCGATGTATCCGCTATGCTGGGTCGCTGCTCGCCGTAGACTGTACTATACGCGAGCTTGGTTTCAGTGTGGTCTGGTAGCGCGGCGGTCGTATCCCGCAGTCGCGAAAAACTACGAAATGTCCACGCTCATTGACGTTAGAGCGGTTGCTTTTTGTCAGGGCTCGCAAATTGCCAGGGCTCGCAAATTCGGTTGTGCTGCTTCATGAGTTGCTGTTACAACCCGGAGCGGTACCACGGCGTTGTTTCGGGATGCTTGTCATCGCAGGATTTGACGATCTCTCAGTCCGGCATTGCACTTGGTGGTCGTTGCTGATTAGGCTACACAGTAGCTCCTTGCGCTGTTCTTGCGAATCAGGCCAGCACGGGGTCAAACTCGGAAATGCCAGTGCGCGGCGATTGCAACCAATGAGCGTCGGCCCTTAGCTTGCGCTTCCAGTTTGGGGTGTGTCAGCCCATTTGCACGCTGCTAAAGGCGGGTGGGTTCTTTTCTGTGGCGTCATCTCTGGTGTGAAAATACGCTGTTTTGAGCGATCTTGTTGAATTTCCTGCCAATGGCTCCCAAGACTGGGCGACATTGATTTGCGAACGATACGCTCTCCGCTGCGATATGACGTTGCGGGACTGGCTCAATACACGCCAATGGATCATTCAAGGCAGTGGCGAGTTCTGTCAGCCGGTTTCAGCGAATAGTTTACTGCAATTCGCCCCCGAACCAATCTGGCCCGGCTTAATGCCTCCCGACCTGCTGCCGATCTTGGGGGACGATTACGGCGATTGGCTCTGCTTGCGAATCAGCCCGGACGACACTGTTAGCGAAATTGTCCATTGGTACCACGGTGGTGGCGACTGGATCCCCTGGGGTAAAAACCTGCCCGAAGCGATTCTTTTTCAGTACGCACGCGACCGTTTGTCTGGATTGCAGCACCGGCATGCCGTCCCAGCGCAGCCGCTCCGCCACAGTGTGACTGATGACCCGCATGTCGCGTGGGCGGTCCCGCAACTGGGCGCTAATGGCGAACGTTGGGTTGAAATCGTCGACGCTGCAGGGGACGGTCAGGCGATTGCGGTGATGGAACAGTTGCTGGAACTGGACATTGCCAGTGTTTCGTTGCGTGCCGAAGTCATGTTGCATCACCATCAGCAGCAGTCGTGGCAGTCGTTGCTGGCACATGCCCAAGCGGTTGCCCAGCAGCGCCGCGACCTGGCCTGGCCGTTCCATCGCATAGGGTGGCTGGCGGAACAACGACAAGACTGGTCGATCGCCTGGCAGGCGTACAAACAAGCGTTATTCGCGTCGGTGTTTACCGAACAAGCTGTCCGTTTCCGGATTTCACTTGGGGAAGAAATAGCAGAAAAGTACGCTTGTAACCGGATGCTCTCCTTGGCTGATTGCCAGCCGGCGCTGATTCAAAGCCTGCAGGATGCGGCGCAGGTTGACGCTGTCACCGCACGACCGATCGAACCCTCGGGATATCAGTATTGGCAGTTGTACCGTGGGACATCCGGAAAACAGCGACTGGACGCGATTGGGCGTTTTTGGCATGACCTCGCCCAGCAAGCCGCAGCGGTGGGCGACTGGGGTGCCGCTTACGACTATTGGATGCACGCCGGTTGGGACGTCGGTCTGCCCAATTTGATCGATTGCGGGCCGCTGCTGAAATCGCTGGTCACCGCCGCGAAAAATGCGGGTCAGCTCGCCCGCGCAGCGGTGGCGCAAACGCATCTGAACTGTTTCCAGCGGAGGTTTGAGATTGGCAAGCCTGGCTCGCGGTAACCCGCAGCTTATTCACCATCGGCGAATGATAGGAACGCCACATTCCGGCAGGTAAAAGTCGATCTTTTCACGAGAATTGCCATCGGTAGGCGATACAATTAGTATGATGGGGCGTTAGCGTCGGTTCACGCTTTGTTTCATCGATCCCTGTTTCCACTGATCCATTTGGGGGTACCCGTATGTTTCGGGCTTCATTAGTGTTGACTTGCGTTGCTTTCCTGATGCCGCCCGCGGCCAGTGCACAAAGCAACGTCTTGGCCGAAATGTACGGTCGTGGCGTCCACAGCTTCAATTCGGGTAATTACATCGACGCGGAGCGGTATTTGTCGATGGCGATTGACGGCGGATCGAAAGACCCGCGTGTTTATTTCTTCAGAGGACTGGTCTTCGAAGGCTCAGGGCGTCCATCGGAGGCTCGGGATGATTACCGCGAGGGAGCAAGGTTGGAGACAATTCAGGGAGCGAGTTCGACGGTCGGACGCGCCTTAGCGCGTGTGCAAGGCACGCGTCGAATGCAAATCGAAGCGATTCGCCAAGAAGTCCGCCTGGAGGAGATGGCCAAGGCGACCAGCCGGGCTCGTGCTCGGTACGGCGACGGGGCGGACTCCCCGCGTGCCACCGCGCCCACGCGGCCGGTTTTGCCGCCACCGACCGCCGCACAAGCCGCCACGACGGAGGAGGATCCTTTTGGCGATGACCCATTGGCTGTCGGAGAGGCCAGTGTCGCGTCCCCCGATGCGATCGGCGATCCACTTGCGGAAGATGTGGCCGCGCCGGCACCTGCGGAATCCGCTTCGGACGACATGTTTGGTGCCCAGCCTGCGGCAGGTGATGATGACATGTTTGGCGCACCGCCCGCTGGCGGTGCTGACCCCTTTGGTGCCGATCCTTTCGGGGGTGCTAACGACGCCATGCCCGCTGCGGGCGAGGATGATGCGGATCCCTTCGGTGCCGCGCCAGCACCGGCAGGAGGGATGGGGGTTGTCCCGGCGGGGCTTGATGGTGGCGACGCCCCAGCCCCGGCAGCCCAACCGACGGCCGATCCGGCGGACACCGATGGCGAAGATCCCTTCGGTGCTTTTGACGCAATGGATGATGCACCGTCTGCGGACGCGCCAGCGGACAACGGGGATCCCTTTGGTGCCCCAGCCCCGGCAGCCCAACCGGCGGCCGATCCGGCGGACACCGATGGCGAAGATCCCTTCGGTGCTTTTGACGCAATGGACGATGCACCGTCTGCGGACGCGCCAGCCGACAACGGGGATCCCTTTGTGGCGGATGATGAAATGAATGCTCAGCCAGCCGCCGATGATGCTGGTGATCCCTTCGCAGATGATGACGCGATGGCACCCGCTTCGGCGGCTGCCGACAATGCGGACCCATCCGCTGACGACACCATGGATATGGATGACGATCCGTTTGCGAACTAAGGACTCGGTCAGAAATGCGTTGCCGCACGTCCCCGACTCGCGTGGTCGGGGAGGGCAGGTAGGCGAAGGGGCATAACTTTCAATCTGGCTGACCTTCAGGCGAGTAGCCACCTGATCAGCAAACCGTCCAGCCAACGATTTCCGTGATTGCAAAGGTAGCCCGCGTGGCCTCCCTTGTGGGAGATCTGAATGTCAACCTGGGAGGACGGCATGGCGTCCTGAAAAATAGCAACCGGAATCAAGGGGTCATCCTCGCTGGCCAGGACCAACGTGGGCACTTCCACACAGCGTAGTAAGTCCGTCGACGAGCATTGTTGATAGTAGTCAACGGCATCCTGAAATCCCGCCAATGGTGCGGTGATCCGGTCATCCAGTTCAAAGATCGTCCGCGGGCGTCTGCGCAGATCAAGCTGCGCGAACGCTGGGCTTTGGCGGACTTTGGGGGGGACGCGCCGCAGCAGTTGACTGACGAAATACCAATGGTACGGTCGCAAACCTGGACGCAGCATGTGCTGGCTGCAGCGCAGTAAATCGATTGGTGGAGCAATCGTGACGACACGTTGCATACGAGAACGCACGATATCACCGATTGCGTCCTCGCTGGACAGTGTGCCGACTGCCCGCAGCAATTGATTGCCACCCAGGGAGACCCCGATCGCAAGTAATGGCCCCCGTTCAGTTTGCTGGGCAATCCAGTGCAAAGCATCCAAGGCATCTTCGCCCCGACCGGCATGCGTCACGCTTTCTGACAGCGACGCGGCGGCACCGCACCCGCGCATGTCCATTCGAAAAGTACGGACACCATGACGATAAAATTCCAACGCCAGCCGTACCATGTAGCTGGAGGCGTGGCTGCCACAGAGGCCGTGCAGCAACAGCAGCGATGGCGAACCAGGCTGCCATTCCGAAGGTTGATCATCGTGCAGGACCGCATGGTCACCATCGCGGAGCGTCAGTCGGACAGTCTTGGTTTGCCACGTCACTGGCGGAGGCTTTTGCAGTGCAGCCCAAATCGTTTGGCGATGGCCACCACCCAGTAGCCGTCTGGGTCGAAAGCTGGTAACCGAATGCCTCACTGCGTTTCCCCCTTTCCTTTGTGTGGACCATTTATTTTTCTGCGGCAGATCTTCTACGAGACTAGGCGGTCGTGTGCCTCCTGGTACTTTTGCTTGGTCCGCTTCACGATTTTCTCCGGTAATGCTGGTGGTGGACTGTTCTTGTCCCAGTCGGTTTGGCTAAGCCATTGGCGGACAAATTGTTTGTCAAACGAATCCTGCGACCGTCCCGGTTGGTAATCATCTGCCGACCAGAACCGCGAACTATCCGGAGTCAATGCTTCATCGACCAACAGCAATTGATCGGCCAGCAAGCCGAATTCGAATTTTGTATCGGCGATGATGATCCCGCGCTGGGCAGCATGCGTAGCAGCGCGGCTGTACAGGTCCAACGTGCAGTCGCGCAGTCGTGTCGCCAGTTCTTCACCCAGTTCTTGCACCAGAACCGGCAAGCCAACGTTCATGTCGTGTCCCGTTTCGGCTTTCGTTGCAGGCGTGAAAATCGGTTGCGGCAACCTGCTGCAGTGTTGCAAGTCCGCGGGTAATTCGATTCCGCAGACGACCCGGTTTGCCTGGTATTCTTGCCACCCGCTACCCTCCAGATAGCCGCGGGCAACGCACTCGAACGGCACCACTTGGGCCTTGCGGACGACCATCACCCGACCTTGCAAAGGCCCTACCTCCAGTTGTGAACCCAGTTCATCGGGAACCTGACTGCTGAGAAAATGATTGGGGAAATCGAGGAAACCGAACCAAAATTCGCTCATCTGCGTCAGCAAGGTGCCTTTGCCGGGAATCCCCACCGGAAGAATCCAATCAAACGCGCTGATGCGATCGGTGCTGACGATCAACAGTCGGTCACCCATGTCGTATACATCGCGGACCTTCCCTGAACGCTTCGGGAACGGCAGATCTGTCGCCAGCAGCGCACCTGCGGCATCCATTTGATACGTCATATTATCGCGGGCTCAATGAACGAAACGAGTCGAAAAAAACCAAAAAACGGGCCCGGCTCTTCCCGCCGCACCAAGCCGGACAAGTTAGATTAGGACCTGCCGACCGTCCTAGAATCTATCTTTTCAGCCACGGATTTTGAACCATACCTAACGTCAACGACGCGATGCATGGCAGGGTCCAATCAAGGAAGCCATCTACGGGATCGATGGATCGATCTTCCCGGCGGAACTAAGCATCCTGTCAGATTGCGCGCCTTGTCCGAACCGATTGCTCGCATGGCCAATCGCCAGGACGAGTGTACTGGTCGCTTTTGGGAAGGGCGTTTCAAGGCAATGCGGATTGTCGATGAGGCGGGCTTGCTTGCCTGTGCGATGTACGTGGATC